>JBIIDY010000087.1:0-6623 GCA_044238065.1 Limisphaerales bacterium
CAGCCCTCCCGTTGGTTGGTTATACATTTTTGGGAAAAATGAACACCTGAAAAACACATAAAATCAAAGGCTGAAACCTTCACAATTGAGGGTTATAATTCCCTTTTTAGGCACTATTTAGCTCGTCCTCATAGCAAAACCAAGTGTTATTCCAAGTCTTTAGAAATGTTGAAAATCTCTCTAAATTTACTGATAAATTTTAAGTTGAATAAAACTATGGTTATTTAAGCGACAATACCGTAAAATTGAGGGCATGGTTGCTTGATTTTAGTTATTTTCTATAAGCAAGGACAAACTATTCGCCTATTTCAAAGATTTTCACGGGTTTTAAAAGATCCAAAAAATGACTATTGTGGCTAATAACCAAAACTGTTTTGTCGTTTTTATGAGTGTAATTTTTGATAATTTGAGCGATGGTTTTGATAGATTTTGCGTCAAGTCCAGAATCTAACTCGTCCAAAATTGCCAAGTTTGCTTCAAGGCATAATAACTGTAAAAGTTCTAATTTTTTGCGTTCTCCGCCTGACAGATTATCCATTTTTTGACGGTAGAGAGTTCCTATTTCTAGTGTTTTGGCGTGTTTTTTAATTTTTTCCAAAATTTGTGATGGCTTTGTTTTTGGTCTTTCTCTGTCTCGTTTTTCTTCATTTCTCACGTCATTTTCCAAGTCGCTGTTTCGCCCCAAATTATTTGTTTTTAAATTCATTCTTTCCAAATTCAAAGAATGGTTTTGATTCTCATCTTTCCCATTGTCAGCCTGATTTTCCAGAGCTACTTTGAGCAAATTTAGGCAAGAAACTCCCTTAATCGCTGGCGGATTTTGAAAGCTCAAAAAAATTCCAAGCTTAGCCTTTTCTTCCACTCCAAGCATGGTCAAGTCAAAAGATTCTTTCAAACTATTTCCAAAATTATTGCCAACATTTTCATTTGAATTTATGCTTGAATTACTGCTTTTTTGCCATAAGATTTGCCCACTGGTTTTATAGTCGCCAATGCCCATAATCAACTTCGCAAGGCTACTTTTACCACTGCCGTTAGCCCCGACGAGAGCGTAGACTCCACTTTTTTCAATTTTCAAATTAAAATTTTGGAGAATTATTTTATCGTCAGTTTGGATAGTCAAATTATCAATTATTAGCATAAATTAAATTTTTACCAAGTTTTCAAATCTGTCAACCATTCTAAAAAACCATTTAAAAAAAACTAAAAAACCAAACCCAAAAATTAACTTTAAAAAAAATCAAAATACCTAAAAAACTCTCGCAAAACCCCAAACTTGCCAAAATTCCAGGATTTATTTGTTCAACTTGCTTTGTTAATTTTATCTGTTTTCGCTTGTTTCGTTCTCAAAATTTTGACAAATAATTTATTTTAATCTTGCCTTTGGTTGATTTTAGATTTTTCAACCAGTTTCACATTTGCTTTATAGATTTTTTAATTTACACTTTCTATGTTCCAAAAATTCCTCCAAAAAATTCTTACTTTCCTCAAAATAGAGTTAGCTGTTCATATTGTCATATTTGCTTTTTTTCTTTTGTGGGTAATTGTAACACCTGAATCTCATGATTTACTTGAGAATTTTTGGTTTGGCAAACTTTATCAGGTACTTTTTTATACCATAACATCTCATCTGCTAGTCTTTTTTGTTTCAATCTGTTATTGTACTTATTTCTTAATCTTTGCTGACAAACAAATGAAAGTCGACAATAAATCTATGTTTAAAACAAGATTAGGGTTACTACTGGGTACTTTAATTCTTATAAATCTCTGTTTTACGTTGAAATATTTCCCGATTACTCATCTTTTACTCTTTTATTTGGTAAGTTACGGATTACCGTTAATAGTATTATTTTACCCAGTTTATCTCATTTTCCAGATTAAAAACACTCAAAAGAAACTGAATAATCTTAAAGGCTAAACTTTTTTGATAAACAGTATTTGTTTTATTGAAACCTAGCGAACAAAAGTCCAGTAATTAACGATACAATTTTGACAACAAGCTGACAACTTTTTTACCTTTTTATCAAACTTTTCCCATTTTTCTCAAATTTTTATGTCTGTTACCAAATTTTTTAAAGCCTACGATTTGCGTGGCACAACCCCAGAGCTTAGCCGTGAAGTCTATTTTTGGAGTGGTTTTGCCCTTATTTCCGAGATTCTCAAACCTCAAAACCTACCTCTCAAAGTTGTAGTTATGCGGGATTGTCGCCTTTCCAGTCCCCAGTTTTATGAGGCTTTTATCGCAGGAATCCGATCAGCGGGCGGTCAAACCGTCAATCTTGGCATTGGCACCACGGACACACTTTACGCTGGCAGTATTTGTCTGAATTTACCGGGAGCGATTATCACCGCAAGCCACAACCCCAAGGACGACAACGGGCTCAAAATTGTCAAGGAAATTCCCCAAATGCTTGGACTTTCTACCGGGCTGGATAAAATTCGTGATTTTGTAACCTTCAAAATGGAGACTGAAAAAACCAAAATTGATTGGCAAGAGGCTGACACAGCCGAAAATCAAGAAATTAAAAAGGAAGTTATGGACTTTTTTGTTACCAAAATCAAGCAGGTCGGCCAAACTGAAAAAACTTTGAAAAACTTAGAAAAATTGAGAAATGAAAAAGGTTTTGATAAGCTCAAAATTGTCGTGGACACTGCTAACGGAATGGGTGGGTTTATTTTACCTTATTTACAGGGAGTTTATGGAGAAAGTGTGGAATTTGTGCCACTTTTTTGGGAGCTGGACGGATCTTTTCCTAATCACCCTGCCGACCCAATGTCCGAAAGTAATTTACAAGCTCTCAAAGAAACGGTGCGGACAGCCAAAGCTGATTTTGGTATAGCAATGGACGGGGATGCAGACAGGGCATTTTTTGTGGATGAAATGGGAGATTTGGTCAATGGAGAATATATTGTGCCACTTTTTGCCGAGAATTTGTTACAAGAATATTTCCAAAAAACTAATCAAAATGAGCAAAATTCCAAAGAGCAAAACTCAAATAATTCAAACGCAATTTCAAACGAAAACAAGCTAGAGCCTGCGGTAGTTTATCCGATTAGCTATAGCCGCAACACGGGTGAGACGGTTTTGGAAAATGGCGGAGTGCCGATAATAAGCCTGCAAGGACACACTTTCATCAAGCAAAAAATGAAAAAATTTCGGGCAATTTATGGTGGAGAAGCTAGCGGACATCACTATTTTGGCGAGTTTGGTTTTATGGATTCGGGGGCAATTACGATCGCACTTTTTATCAAAATCTGGACAGAGAAAAACATAGAAAAACCCACCCCAGCCAGTCAAATTTGTCAATTTTGGAGTCAAAAATATTTTGTCAGCGGAGAGCACAACTTTTTGTTGCCAGAGGGCTTGAATATGCCCAAAATCAAGGAAATCATCCACCAAAACTTCCCTAAAAATGATTTTAGAATTAGCGAACTGGACGGCATCACTGTTTATCATCTAGGTTACAAATTCACCATACGAGGCTCCAACACCGAACCTCTTTTGCGGATCAATGTAGAATCCAAAAACGAAGACAAAGCGATGAAAATTCTGGAAGAAATCAAAACCCTTTTGGGTATAAAATAGAAATTTTTACTAGTTCCAGTTGATTTAATTCCTGTATAGGAACTTTTACAGTTCTATTGCCAATGCTATCCTCTCAAGATCATTCATGATTTCAATTTGACTTTTTCAATTCTTAATTTTTGACTGATAAATCACACCAATGTGTTTTTGAGATTGATTTCCGCAATTTTGGAACAATATTCCAGAAGTCCAATTTGGAAACAATTTCCATTTTTCAAGTTTTAATTGACAAAAAAAATAGTAAGTGTTAGCTTTTTTTAGTATTTTGGAATGCGTTTTTAGATGTTTTTAGATTTTATAGCCCAAATCACGAAATAATCCACGAAACAACTCTTTACCAAATTCTCACCCAACCTTTCCCTAACCATTTCTTAAGTATTTGATAATTATTATGAATAACCAAAAAATCAACCAAACCAAAAATCTCAAAATCAACAGAAAATATATTTTATTGGATTCTGCAGGTATCCGCAAGCCCGGTAGTCGCACCACGGGAGCAGAGAGCTTTGCCACTTTACACACGATCGAAGCTGCCAACAAGGCCGATGTCATTTGTCTGGTGGTTGACGGCTCTGCACCACTGACTCATCAAGATCAAGTCGTCGCAGGTATTTGTAAAGAAGCCAAAAAAGGCGTGGTGGTTATTGCCAATAAAGCTGATTTGGTTGACAAAATGGGACGAAAAGTTTTTGAAGAAAGTTTTTATAAAAAGTTTGGGTTTTTGAAGGTGCAAAAGTTTTTGTGGGTGAGTGCCAAAGCTGAAATTATCAAAAGTATTGACAAAAATAATGCGGATTTGACAAGTAATTTATCAACTGAAAACCCAGAGACTTTTAATCAATTTTCAAACCAAAGCGAAAATTTGATGCCAGAAAATACAGGAAACAAACAAGAATTGACTTACACAACGGAATTAAAACTGGAAAATCCAGAAAAAGCTGACAAATACGCCTTGAAAAAAGCTCAAAAAGAAGCTAGAAAAGCCAACTTAATAGTTCAAAACATTGCCAAAATGCAAGAAAAATTTGCCAAGGATTTACCGACCGAATCACTAGGAGAATTCAAACCTGAAAATGGGCTGGCTAGTATTTGGAGGAGTATTGACGAGGCTTTGGACAGTCGCCAAAAAGACATTGATCCAGAACAAGTTCGCAAACTTTTCAACTATTTGATGAAACACAAAGACAAAAGACCGGTCAAACTCCAGTCTGAAAAAAAGCCGATTGTCTATGATCTGTTATACACCAAAAATAGCCCGCCAACTTTTGAGCTTTTGGTTAAGGATAAATCTGCCATTCACTGGTCGTATTTACGATTTTTGGAAAATGTGGTTCGCAAGCAGTTTGGGCTAAAAAACACCGGAGTTGTAATTAAAATGGTTGAAGTTAAAAAAAGTAAAGTTATGGGTTAATGTTATGAGTTAATTATTTTCATTCCAAATTTGTATTGTTACTTTTCAAATTACTAAAAACATCATATTTAAGGGATAAAATTACCAAAAAATAGCTAACTCAAAGTCTGGAGGTTGTAAAATTTAATTTTATCAATTTCAATTATGAAGCGACAAATTGTGGAATTTATTAATTACCCCGAACCATCGAAACTTGGGAAAACATCGTAAACATGGTACAAAATAAGCATCAAGACTTGGCAAAATTTGGAGTAAAATTAGACCAAAATTCAGAGCTGGAATTGAGTTTTTTTATAAATTAAAGAGTGTTTTGATTTTGAAAGTGTCGTAAGCTTGGTCAAAATTCAGCTTAATTTTTGATACCCTTATCCCATTTCTTGGTGATAGCAACATAAAGTTAAATTTTTGGTGGTTCGGGGTAGTTATTTAAGTAAAAATAACATTTATTTTTTTGGAGCGTAATTTAGTGATGTGTAAGTTTGACATTTTCTAATTTTTTTGTTTTAATTTTGACCAAATAATTTTTTTGAAATGTTTGGCTTTTTAATACCAAATTTTAACCCTACTTTTAGGTTCTAGTCTTTAGCATAAACCTTTACCTTTCCTGATCAACTAGCCACAAATCAAAAGAATAAATCATTTTACCAATTTTTATATTTACTATTTTTATGCCACCAAAAGTCAAATTACCTATCAAGAAAAAAAATGAGCAAAGTCAACAAGAAAAACTCTACAACTTGCAAAACGCAAATAAAGTTAGTAATAACCAAAATAATAACTTTGATAATGTTGAAAACCTACAAAATGAAAACCCAGAAAGCTTTTTGAATAATGCACACCTAGAGCAAAATGCGGAAAGTGCAGGGAATTGTTCAGCCCATAATTTCCAAAACGAAAATACCAAAAAAAATGAGACAAAAGAAGAAAATTTAGTTGATAGTTTTAGACTAGAAATGTTGCAAAAAGAACTTGAAGACTGGAAAAATAGAAGTTTGAGGCTGACGGCAGACTTGACTAATCTAGGCAGACAAGAGGAAATCAACCTTTCCCAAACCCGTAAAAACACCAAAAAAGCAGTGGTTAATTTGATCTTACCATTTCTAAATACACTCTATCTTTCTTTTGCTTTTGTGCCAAATATCACTGATGAAAAAGTCCAAAAATTCGTACAGACATTACAAAAAAGTTTTACTGATGTACTCAAAGATTTGACAAATAATGGTATAGAACTAGTAATTCCAGCTAACGGAGCACCTTTTGATCCGGTAATAATGACCGCTCTGAATCCACCAGAAAATGAAGAAAATGCCAGAGTCAAGCAAGTAGTTAGTCTTGGGCTTCGCATTGACAATCAACTAATTCGCCCAGTTTCGGTGATGTTGTAGTTTTTTTATCAACTTTTTTAGTTCAAAGTTTTTAAAATTTAATTTGGTTTTTGAAGTTTAGAAACCCCGAACCATTGAAACTTGATAAAACATCGTAAATATGCTACAAAATAAGTGTCAAGGTCTGGCAAAATTTGGAGTAAAATTGACAGTAGACTGAAGAGTTAAAAGACTGAAGAGCTAAAATTGATACTTTTTTGCTAAATTGAAGAGTTTTTTGATTTTAAAAGCGTCGTCAAGC
>JBIIDY010000088.1:0-6558 GCA_044238065.1 Limisphaerales bacterium
ATTCCACCTTAATTTGCAAAATTTCCCAAAACATTTCATCGGTTAGTTTTGGAGGCCTACCGCCTTTGTTTGGACTTAATTTGTTAGACATATGCTTTGGTTATTAAGTATTTATAACATTTTGTCAAGTTTCGATGGTTTGGGGTACAAAATAAACTAGGCATCAATTTTTAGGTATTTACCTAGTTGGTGCTTGGTTTTTTTAAATTTTCTCAGTATTTTAGCATGCCAAATCCCCCTTTTTGAAGGGGGCAAGCTGTTAAAGATTGTGGAATTTTTTGAACCCCGTTTAAACTCAAAATATAACTGAAATTCCAAAAATTATACCACCCAGTCATCACGAACAAAATGAAGAAAACTACCAGAAAAGCAAAAATATGAAAAATAGAGTTGGAATTTTTTAATTTTAGAAACTTTTAAATTATTTCTTGGAAAGCATTGGTATTTTCTAATTTTCCTTGAAAAAAGTTTAAAGTCATTTCTTTTGATAAATAAGCGATTTTATGGGAAATTTAAAAGAATTTTTTGAGAGTTTTAGAATTTTTTCCTTGACAAGATTAAAAATTTTCTGTAGATTATGAATGTAGTTTTTCAAGGGTTGTGGCACCAACTTTTCCCATTCCGAACAGAGTCTTGAAACGCATTTCCGCTGATGATACGTAGCTGCAGAGCTATTGGAAAGTAGGCCAAAACTACGCTCATTATATTGTCCCTAAAGGGCAATTTTTTGTTTTATGGAAATTTCATTGTTTTCTATCAAGGAGACGCTGGTTAGTTTAGTTTTATATTTTCCCAAAAACCTTGCTTGAAAGTAAAAAATAGAAAAGTTTCAATTTACATTGAAAAATCCTCCCGATCATACTTTTGGTTTTTTTTAAAACTTTTTAAATATATTTCAATTTTTTTAGCAAGTCTAATTTCACATTTCAAATAGATATTAACCCAAATTAACAAATCACTTTTTGACTTAAAATGAATACTTTTTGACAAATTCAAGTTTGAAATTAAGAAAAGTTTATGAATGACTTACAATACAAATTCACAATAAGACTTCTTTTAAATCCAAAATTTTTGGCATGACTGAGAATAGTAAAATCTAAAAAACTTATTTTTACTGAAATTTAAGGACTTTTTTATTTTCAAAGATTTCTGGTTATCAAACAAATTTTTCACCTTCAAAATTTTTCTAAAATTTTATTTTCCAGACAAAATAGCTAAAAATAGGAAAAATCTAATGATAAAACTTGAGATATTTGATGAATTTAGAATTTTTTCAAGTATTTCTGGTAATGAGTTTGACCAGTTTTTGAAAATGGGTTTTAATTAGCCAGAAGGTTATGATTCTCAAAATGTTATTTTTAAATTGTTCAACTGTAAAATTACCGTCATCAAAATTGTAAATTTATAACAAATCAAAAAAACTATGCCAATTTAATTTTAAAAAATTAGACAAAATTATTTTTACAATCACTTTCAAAAAGTAAAATAGCTGAAAATTCCAAAAAATTATAAACAAAAAATTAATTAAAATCAATAAAATCAAGCAAAAAATCAGTTTAGTTTTCATTTATTTCCAAAAAATTTAACAAAAATGGCTTCTTACCAAATTCCACAATTTATTGACTCGGGTGAAAAAATCTTTCTGGGGATGAACGTTCGTCAGTTTGCCTATGCTTTGGCTGGTTTTTTTGGGACAGTTTTGATTTTTGTCACGATTCAAAACACAGTTCCAGGGATTGGTTGGTACGCAATTATTCCAGCAATTCCACTTATTTTGTTTAGCATTTATCTATCAATGGGTAAATTTAACGGGCGAGACAGTGAGATTTATGTTCTCAAAGGCATCATTTATTTTACCAAACCGCGAGAAATGAAATATCAAAGACGCCCAGATTATACCACCGTCAACCAAAAAATGTCAGAATTAACTCCAGAAAAAATTTTGACTAGATGGAATAGGGAAAGTCATCAGCAAAATCAAGATACCAAAGACCAAGTGTTGATTTTTCAAAGCTCTGACACCCGTTCCCGTGCTTCTCAGATTCGCAAATTGGGTAGAAATATTATTGATAATTCCAACCAAAATATCGCTGAACTAATCCGACGCAAAGAAATTACTGCCCAGCACACCGACGAAATTATCAATGCCGTCCAAAACCTAAAAAGAGGCAAGCAGGTTGAAAAACTGGAAAATAGACCAGTCAACACTAGTCAAAATGAATTTGCCACTAACTTTTTTGAAAATGAAGAAAACCCTTACAAATAATTGCATACCCAAATTCTTATCAACCTAGTAGATTTTAGTTTTTCAATTGAAAGCTGATATTTACAAGCTATAGAGTGTCATCATGGATGGAATGAGGTGATCTTGTGGTAAAATCTAGTAAAGTTAAAAAAGATTGCTTCGTGCCTCGCAATGACAGGGAAAGATTGCTTCGCTCTGCTCTGTTTCCTTTGGTCTGTTCGCTACGCTCTGTTCACTGTGTTCGACTAGTCGCTTTGCTCCTGCACTTGGTCTCTTCGTTCCCGCACCAATTCGTTACACTCATTCGCAATGACAAGGGGAAAACGCAATGACGGGGAAATTACAAATTTTCAATATTTTCCACCACAAATTCTTCACAAATAAGTTTGGCAACTTCTGGGCCAATCGTCTCTATTCCAAGCCCTGCCAAAAATTTCCAGTCCACAATTTCCCGACTTTTTTCAATTGAATTAATCATATTTTCCACCGAAAGTTTGCCAAAATTCTCCAAATCTATAATTTCTGAATACGGTAAATCGTAAAGATCGGCAATGTCCCTGACGCCAAAATTTTCCGTCAATTTAGTTAGGATTTTTTGACTCAAACCCGTAATGTTACCAAGGTTGCGACCACAATAATAAGATAATTTATTGATAATTTGGGCTGGACACTCGTCAGAATTTGGACACACAAGGTCAATTCCAGTCGGTGTTAAAATTAGTTTGGTTTGGCAGCTGGGACAATGAGTTGGTACTTGGAGCATAAGAAAAAATACTGGAAAAATGGAAATTCAAAAGTTCAAAAAAGATTGGGGAAATCTATCCAAAAGATAAGTCTGCAAAAGTCAAAATTCTCTAAAGATTCTGGGTAAATTCTGCCAAATTGTCAATAAAACTTTAATCATTGGATATTCACGAAAATTAGCAAATCTTTTAAAATTGACAAAAAATGAGCCACACTTTCCGTTTTTAAAACCAAAATTGACAAGAAAGTAAAATTTATCGGTAATGGTTTATATAGCTGATTTCTTAGAATAAAAATTAGAAAACTTTTAAGAAAATTTATTAAATTTGTAATATGCCTATTTCTATAAAACTGAAAAAACTGGACGAAGCTACTTTGGAGGTAGAAGAAACTACAGGAACTCAAACCAGAAGAGGTGAAAATTTTGATAAAATGCCTAGAAATAAATCAGAAAATTCCAAGCTTTCGGGAGAAAAAGATTTAGATAATCTCTATCAAATGGAAAATTCTCAACAAAATAAAAATGAGCAAAAAAATCTAGACGATGTCCAGTTTCGAAACAAAGCACAAAACGAATTAAACAAAGACGAAAACAAATTTTATAGTAATAATCATAACAATCACCACCATAATTTATCACCAAAAAAAGATCATAATCAAGGTGAAGTTCCGCTTATAAAACTGGAAAAACTGGAAAAATTCTACCTAGTTGGCGGCGAAGAGCAATTGGTTATCAAAGGAATTGATTTGGAGATTTGGACTGGCGAAACTGTGGCAATTTTGGGAAAGTCCGGTAGCGGAAAATCAACGCTTTTGAACATTTTAGGGCTTTTGGACGCACCAACTGGTGGTAATTATTTTTTGAACGGCTACAATGTTAATTCACTTTCAGGGAATTTTTTGGCGACAACTCGGGCTAGAACTTTTGGTTTTATTTTTCAACAATTCAACCTGCTCCCAAAGTTGAGTGTTTTGGAAAATGTGATAATGCCGATAAGATACGCTAGAGATGCCGAGAAATGGGCAAATCGTTTTGAGACCGCCCACAAACTTTTGCAGATGGTGGAAATTGACGAGCAAAGCCATAAACTGCCCAAATTACTTTCTGGTGGACAGCAGCAAAGGGTAGCAATCGCCCGAAGTCTCGTTAATCAACCCAAAGTGATTATTGGCGACGAGCCGACTGGAGCCCTTGATTCCAAAACAGCCAAGCAAATCGTCAAGCAGATTTTTGAACTCAACCGGGAGCTGGGAGTTACGGTGATAATCGTTACCCACGACGAGGATTTGGCGTATAAATGCGGTCGGGTAATACGCTTGGTGGATGGATTGATCGTTGACGAAAACACCCCACTGGAAAGTTCTGATGAGTAATCAACAGGTAAATCAAGCAGTAATGCTTTTTTGGATTTATCATTTTAAAAAAGTTTGTAATATCAACAGCTTAAATCTTGAAAAACCAAAAGAATAAAGTCATGGTCATCACGAATGAAATAGACTTAACCAATAAAAAGCAAAACTACAGGGTGTCATCACGAATGAAATGAAGTGATCTTATGGTAAAATCTAGTAAAGCTAGGTATGGAGTTTAATAGATTGCTTCGTGCCTCGCAATGACGAGGAAACAAGTCGTCAATGGTATGAAAATTACGAATTAACTAGCATAAGATGGTTTGGATTTGAGTTTAAAATAAACAGTGTGAGAAAAATTCTTGACAAGTTTTATTTTTTGTGTAATACTGTGTGTTACATAGAACTAATTATAAAAAACTACTATGCTTGAAAATTCTACCAACTCACAATTAAAGCGAGGGCTACTAGATCTCTTTGTGCTTTTGACCCTTTACCAAAAAAGTTTGTATCCCAGTGAGATTATTGAAAATCTCAAAACTTCTGGAATTAATATGCCCGAAGGAACACTTTACCCGCTTCTTAATCGGCTCAAAAATGACCAATATTTAACTTACAAATGGGAAGAAAGCACTGGTGGCCCGCCTCGCAAATATTTTCAAATCACTGATTCTGGTAAAGTTTTGATTCAAGAAAAACTCAGCTTAGTCCAAGAACTTTTTGAATCCTTAAAACAAATCTGTCAGCTTAATTCTATCAAATTTTAATTTCTAGCTTGTTTCTTTCCCTCTATTTTTCAGCTTTTTACTTTCAAAAAATCTAAATAATTTATGTCCAAAAAATTTACTTTCCAAATCACCAAGCAAAAACTCACTGTTGACAAAGAGGCTTTTTCTTTATTACAATCTTGGCAAGACGCGATTTTAGCAGCTTTTTCTGATTCTAGTGAAACTATTTCTGATTTAGAAAATTCTTTATATTCCAAACTCGAGACCAAACTCGTAACAAGTGGAACTTTGACCAAAGAAGTTGTAGCCACAGAAATTGCCAATCTTCACAATCTAAACAAAGACGAGATTCTAAAAATCCATGATTCAGTTTTGAACAAATTCTATCTCAATCCAAATAGAGCTGAATTGTCTGGAGTTTGTGATATGTTGGCTCGAGTTACAGGCTTAAATGTTGGAATTATAAGGTTTTTTTATGTTATATTTTGGTTCATTAGCAGCGGTATTGGTTTTTGGTTTTATTTGGGAACATCTTTAATTTTACCTAGTGAGCAAAATAGTTTGACTAATTATTTTATCAAATCAATACTCGGGGAAAATGTTAATCTTGAGGAAAAACTAGATCAAAGGTCTGCTTGGCTCAAAAAAACAGATAAAGTTTTGGATTTTGTGTCTCCAATTATTTTTAGGTCACTGGCAACTTTGGCTATATTTGCGTCTTTTATTGTGAGTTTGATTTATAGCTATGTTTGCACAGGTTTGATTTTGCAAAAAATTGGTTTTTGGCCAGATGTCTTGTGGATTAGTACGGATATTATTGATGTTGAAAATGCTCCAACTTTGGTTATAATCATTTTTTTCACAACTCTTTTGGCGACAACTTTACTTGGCTCTTATATTTTGACCAAACTTCTCAAAGAAATTAGACTGCCCAAAGTGAACCAAAAAAGTATCTACAAAAAAATTAGTTTGCTGGGAATTTTACTTTTGATTTTTATCATTAGTCAATATCTATTCGAAGTTAAAAGTCCAACTTTGACGCAGAAAAACTTTGCTATTGGCGAGGCTCGTGAAATTACTATTTTACAAAACGAATTTTTTTGCCCAACCAAATACAAGGTTATTATTCAAAAAAGTGATTTAAATACTGTTAGTCTGGTAGGAGATGCGGCTAGAATTTCAGGTCTAACTTTTGATAAATATAATGAAATTAAGGAAGTAGCAACGGTTACAAATATCTATCCTCTTAGAACTTGTTTTGGGCAAAAATCTGAAGTGACAATAATGATTAACACTAATTTGGTTGATATAAAAATTGCACCACACACATTTTGGACCAGTGATTCTGATTATACGCTTCATCAAACTATTAGACCCCTTGCGTTAAATAAAAAAATTGTTTAAAATTCCAATATGCTCTATAAAAATTTACAACAACTAACGCAAGACGAATTCAAAAGACTGACCGGAGTCAGTAAAAAAGTCTTTGAA
>JBIIDY010000089.1:0-6514 GCA_044238065.1 Limisphaerales bacterium
CCTACTTTTGTTAACACCATTTTAAGTAATTTTGAAGTTAATTACACCAACAACTCTTGTCAAACAACCCTCACTAAAGATAAGCAAACTCAACCAAAATGGGAGTTAAGAGCAGTAATCATCACACCAGATGGGCAAAAATACCAAACTAGGGTTGACGTTGCTTTGATGTATGGAGCTATAGCTACTATTAGAGCTGGGGCAGTTGCTATTCCTTAGTGGGTTGATTTAGATTGGAGAAAGTGGTAATTAGAATTTTTTGGAGTATACTTATTCCCCACATTCCAAATTTATCAAACCTCAGACAAAAGACACCTTGTATTGAAAGACATTTTGACAATTTAGAGAAATTTATTCACGATTTTTTTTGGCATTTTAATCTCAGATAATCTCTGAAAAATATCTAAAAATTTAATTTTTTGAACCTGAAACTTACCAGATTTTGACTAGAATTTACAATTTTTACTGTGTTTTAGTTTGAAAATTTTTTTGAGCGTAGGAGGTGTAAAGCTATACCCAAACCTAAACTAACTTGTACTAGTTAATTCCTAATTTTCATACCATTGCAAGCTTGTTTTCCCCGCCGCCACGAGACACGAAGTAACCTTCTGGGTTATTGCGAGTGTAGCTTGCCCGTCATTGCAAATGAGTGTATGGGTGCGAGAATGAAGAGACCAAGTGCAGGAGTAAAGCGACTAGGTGAACACAGTGAACAGAAGCGTAGCGAAACAGACCATAGGGAACAGAGTGTAGTGAAGCAATCTATTAAACTCAATATTCATCTTTACCAGATTTTACCATAAGATCTCTTCATTTCATTCGTGAGAACCCTGACCTCATTTTTTTAGTATGAATAAATTTTTGCTAAATTCTTAAAAAAGATTTGAGTGCAAAAGATGTGCTGTATTTTGGATAATTAGCTATTTGAACAGATATTTGAAAATTTTAATAAAAATTATTTTTTGTGATTTCTGTAATTATATTATTTTTTATATTTGAAATTTATGATTTATTTTTTGTGGAGCCGACACCCGGATTCGAACCGGGGACCTTTTCCTTACCATGGAAACGCTCTACCAACTGAGCTATGACGGCATAAAATTTCTCAAGATTAAAATCCTTAAGTATTGAAGTATATCTAAACAAAACTTGGGATGAAACAAATTCACTAAAATAATTCTTTCTAAAATTGTCAAGTAAAATCTATTTAATGTTTTTCTGAAAAAGATTTTTTTACCAGAGAAATGAAAAAAATGGAAATTTATTTATTTACGTTACCACCTTCTTTTGTAACCCTTTCTTCTTCATTTTGAAAATCACACCAAGCAGTTACCTGATCACTAATAACCGCAACATATGGAATTATTACCCAAATTACATTTCCTGGTTTCTCTCCATCAATCTCTGGCGACTCATAATCGTCTATATGAATATTGATATATTCCTTATAATCATTACTAATTTGTACCAAGTTACGGAACTTTTCTTTTTGTCTTTCATCTGGATTATAAATATTTGAATGTGTGATTTTGAGTTCTTTACCAAAGTATTTTTTGACAAACTCTCTTATTTCTGGCACACCGCCTTCTAGTCTACTAGTTAAAATTTCAAATTCTACACTTATCTCGTCTAACGTTTTAAGTAAATTAATTAAACCAAAATTGGGTATTCCGCCGTTACCTCCTAAAGATAAAGTGTCATCAAAATCTACTGTTAAACGAACTTTCTTACCTTCATTTAAGATTTCTAAAATTTTGTTTTGGAGTTTTACGAAAGGATAATAATTCTCGTCAGAATAAGAAGCGTTATAGAAACTTTTTAGATTTAAAATTAGTCCTAAAGAAGAAAAAACATTTCGAATATGTTTTAAATAATTTAAGAAAGGGTAAAAATCCTTCAAAAAATCCTCAAAAAAATCGCTATCATTGCAGTATTTTAGTGCTGATTGTTCTACAGAAAGCCCAATTGCACATCTGCCGCGTTGAATTGCATAAAGTGCTGTTGGTAGTTTCCAATCTTCAATTGTTGGGTTTTGTTCTGAAAACAAAGATTGTATATAACGAGAAATTTCTTTTTTATTTTTTGGGTCTGTAGGATTTTCTAGACATTGTAAAATAGGTTTTGGTACTAATTCAGTGTTATTTTTTTCTCGTCTTACCCCCCCCGTTTGATTTTCTTCTTTAGCTGCTGGAATTGGTCTTAGTTTTTGAGACCTTTCAAATAATGACATATTAATTCTAAATAAAAGTAAAAAATAGTAAATGTAATTTACAAACAAGTTTAGCATAACTTTTGGCAATCGTCAAGCAAAATTTTTACGCCAAGTTTTTTTAAGATTGTTTAGATATTTTCTCTTGAAATTATTTTTTAGGCTGTTGACAGATTTTAAATTTTTCTTTTAATTTTTTTTAACCTTGCTGCACTTTCTTTGGTGACTGAAAGATTTATTATTTACATTTTTTTACATTTTTCAATAAATTTATGAACTATTCTCAAGACAAAATCGCTCAAATGCTGATCAAATCAACTGAAAATCTAATCAAAATTTTAATCAAAACTCAAACTTGGGCAGTAGAAAATAATGTAACAGAAAGTGATATTTTGGCAGCAAAATTAGCTCCTGATATGTTTCCTTTGGTCAAGCAAGTCCAAATTATGAGTGACAGTCTCAAAGCTTTTTTTGGTAATTTGAGTATGAGTGAAATTCCAGTGATGGAAGACAATGAAGTTAGTTTGTCAGAACTAATCAAAAGACTGGAAAAAACCCTAGATTATGCCAAATCAATCACCGATCTTGGTAAAAGTGAAAGTGAGAAAATAATTTTGCCGTTTATGCCAACCAAGTTTTTGGAAACTCCTGACTATATTTTTGGTTTCGTTGTTCCTAATTTCTATTTTCATTTGACAGCTTGTTATTGTATTATTAGACATCTTGGTGTTGCGATCGGCAAAATGGACTATATTGGTAGTATCAACTTACAAGATTTGAACTAAATTTGATTTAATTTTGGCGTTAATTTTTTGGAATGATTCCTTCTCAGCTTCCTATCACTGATTCATACCATTAAACAATTTTTGATAATTTAGTAAGTTTTATTTTTTTACCGCTAGAAAATAATTAAACTATACAAAATTTTGTTGCTTTTTTAGTTTGAAATTATCTAACACTTAAAATAAGTTTATAACAACTCACAATAATTATTTACAGATTTAGTTAATTTTCAATACACGAATTTTCCCCATACATAGCTTTTATAGCAATTTTCTATAACACCTTTACGAAAAAGTAAAAATCCACGAAATGTTAAATTACCAAATTTATCAGTAAATTACAAAGAATAATGGAAAAATTATACTTTCAAGCCGACTAAAAAATGTAAAGGTTTGATAGAAATTTGCTATATATCTTTTTAGCTTTTTAAAATCACAAAATTAGTCTAAAAAATTAAACCATATTCACTTTAAATTAAGACCAAAAAATACATTAAAAAATAATTTTGAAATGTCTGAAAAAATAGAAATAGAACTTTTGAATTGGCGGATTTTTGAAAAAACAAAATTTGAACTACCAAGTCAGTCTTTTTTATTGACTGGACGAAATGGCTCTGGTAAAACCTCTTTTTTATCAGCTTTTTACAGTCTTTGGACGGGGCAAAGTTTTGGTGGTAAACTCGTGCAAAATCTGCGAAGTGGTAGCCAATATTTTGGAATTCTTACAAATCAGGAAGACTGGTATTTGACTGGCAAAATTGGTGGAACTGGTAGACTACAATCTAGCTATTCCAAGCCAAAAAGTTGTGATTTTCTAAAGAATACACTGGGTGAAAAATTTCAAAATTATCACTCTTTGGACACACATCAAACCTTTTCAAACAATGCTACAGAGTGGCTTTCCAAACAATCAACTCCTCACAAAAATCAATTTTGGCCTTCTGCTTTAACATATGTTCCCAGCGATAACACTTGGTTTGAATCTAGTCGCACTGAAAAATTAACCAAACTGGATCAGCTATTGGGGCAGATTTTTGGGGAAAGCTACCAGCACGCCCTCACCAAATTCAATAAATCTCTCAAAGCCAAGCAAAAATTTTTGGCAAGTTGTATTGAGGAAAACACCACCGGCGACCCTTTTTTGATTCATAATTTGGCACAAAGTGTCTACGAAAATTCTATAGTTTTATGGCAATTTAGGCAGGTTTTTTGGCAAGAGTTAGATCAGGTTTTGGTGAATTTTGGCAAATGGCTAGCAACTCCGATTCACAAAATGGAAATCAAATATCAGGTGAATAATTTTAGCGGAATGCGACAAAGTGTTGATTGGAATGTGGAAATATCGCCCAAAAATACTAACTGGCAAGGGCTTTGGACGAAAGAAATAGTTATTGGACAGGTTTTTTTTGGTGCTCACCGCGATGATTTTGAGATTTTGGTAAATGACACACCAATTCAGAATTATTTTTCCCGTGGAGAAATGCGACTTTTTGTTATTTTTATCAAGAATTTGGCAACCACGCTAATCAGAGGCAAATCCCCAGTTATCGGTTTTTTTGACGATGTTTTTGGCGAGTTAGATTTAGAGCGGGAACAGATTTTGTTACGAGAATTGTTATCTCAAACGGATTATTTTATTGCCACAAGTGCCCAAGAAATACCCAATTTTAACCAAACATTTCAACTTTCCGATCTTCAAAAATAGAGAAAATCTAAAAACTTTAGCGTTAAATAACTTAGAATAATGGTATTATTACTTGAATAATTATAAAAAATAGTTTTTCATTCAAAAATGACTCCAAAAAAAATGTACTTTCCCCCAAAAAGTATAACCAATCAACGGGAGGACTGAAACTTACACAATTGAAGGCTTTAATTCCCTATTTAGGTACTATTTAGCACATCCCTATGGTCTGTTTCGCTACGCTTCTGTTCACTGTGTTCACCTAGTCGCTTTGCTCCTGCACTTGGTTACCAGTTCCCGCAAAATCTCTCTAAATTTGTTGATAAATTTTTAAGTTGAATAGAAAATCATTCATTAAGTAGCAATACCGAGTTTTATTTATTTTGTTAATTTTGAGTTGGAATTGAGTATAAAGAAGCATGCTCTTAATTTTTTGTTTATTATTAACCCTCAACCATCGAAACTTGGTGAAAAGATTGTAAATATGCTATAATTAAGGGACATATACTCGCAAAATAAGTGTGAAAATTTGGCAAAATTTGGAATTTTCGCTAGCTTTTTGGCAGTTTGGTTTAGGGTTAGAATTTAGATTATTACGACAATTTAAGGGTTGTTGGAGTTCTTGCTCGTAACTAAAAACAAGGTTAATTCAGCTTAATTTTCAATATCCTTATCCAATTTCTTGGCTTAATATCAACACAAAGTTGAGTTTCAGTGGTTCGGGGTATTAACCCTATCTGTTTTTTCTAAAAATTTTCAAATGTTGGTTTATAAAAATAGACTCCAGTTCAGTCTTTTATACCCAAACTCACATTAATTTTCACTGTGTAATTCGTAATTTTCACACCACCTTGAGGCACAAAGCAATCTATTAAACTCCATACCTAACTTTACTAGATTTTACCACAAGATCACTTTATTTCACTGGTGATGATACCCAGTGGCTTTATTCTTTATTGGTTAAGTTAATTATTTTTTATTCGTGATAACCTTAACCTCATTCTTTTGTTTTTTCAAGATTTAAGCTGCTATATTTACAAACTTTTTTCAAATTACCAACACAAATTAATGCTGGTTTGGGTATAAAGCAAGAAATAATTTGCTAAAAATAAAAAAAGAAATTATACTAATAAATACTTATTTATCCCAAGTAAAATTGTAAAAATATGTTTTTTTGAAGCTTAGATTTTTGTACACCTTTTAAAAAATGAACAAAAGTGAAATAATTTTTAAGCTTTCTCTTTAGCCTTTTTCAAAAATATTTTAATCAAAACTTCTGAAATTATTTAAAAATAAATCAAAACCAATTCTTTAAACCATAAAAAAACAAATGCCCATAACTTTTTTGCCAAAAGAAACCAACCCGTCTAGTACTTTTTCAAGTAAGTCTGCCGGTGAGCCAAGTGCTGTTCATAAAATCAAATCTCACCTTAGCAGTATTGTTAATAACGGAATTTATGTTATCGCAGCGATGGGGCCATTGAGTGCTTTTGATCAGGTGTGGCAAATCTGGTGGCTGGGAAACAAAAATGGCGTTTCACTTTTGATGTGGCTTTCGTGGATTCCAGGGGCAGTTTTTTGGCTAATATACGGGATTTTACACCGAGATAAACCAATAATTTTGACCCAAACTTTATGGCTGATAATGCAAATTGCGATTGTTTCAGGGCTTTTACGATCTTAATTATTTTTTTTGAAAATTAGGTAAGTGTAAAAATTAACCAGTCTTTTCTGGCATTGCTGCTTAACTAATTATAAAAAATATTTTTTAATCAAAAAATGACTCCTAAAAAATGTTCATTTTAGCATAAAATGTATAACCGACCAAAGGAAGGGCTG
>JBIIDY010000090.1:0-6429 GCA_044238065.1 Limisphaerales bacterium
CCAAAAATTCCCACTCAAATCTATGTATTTATAAAAAAGTAAAATCACGGGAACGAGACTTACCAAACAAGTTGCTGATAAATAAATACAGTTGGCAACCGCTGTCCAAAAAATAATATCAAGGTATTTGACTGGATACATTAGCCATTTAGTCATTTTTCCGCTTTTGATATTACCACTAACAAACCAAGCAATTACGGGGTCGGTAACGGCGAAAAAGATACTGCCAAGCAAAAGATAATTCAAAATAGGCTGATCGTTTTTTTGTCCCAGATATAAGAAAATAACACAAGTTCCCAACAAAGTCAAAGTTTTATTTAAAGCAATAAAAGCCTCACTCCAAAAATAAACAGTGCTAGATTTTAGGCAGTAAATAAATAAAAACCACCATTTGTAATTTTTGTCCAGTAATTTTTCCATCAGGGTTGGAGTGTAAGTTGAAGTTGTTGTTGGAGTCATAAAGTTAAGTTTGTTAATTATTTTTTTGGTGTTGATTTTTCAATTTTTTATCAAAAGTTGTCAGTTCCATTTTGTTTAGTTCGCAAAAAGCTAAATGATAATTGTCTTCCAGCCCAAGATTATTTGCCAACATCTGCCCAAAAGCCTTTTCCAAAACCTCAACTTTCTCGAATTTAATTTCTGAAATCAAAAATAATTTTGTAAAAATAGCTACAATATCAGCCTTTTTCAATCTTATAAAAACTCCGTAAAACCCATTCTGCCTCAAAAACCACAACCAAAGACACAAAAAGTTTGCAAGTATTTTGATTAGCCAGTTTTAACAAATTTTCTACTACTTCAAATTGCTCTGAATTATCTCTCAAGACCATTCTCAAAATAAAATTAGTGTCCAAATATTTAGTCAACATATTGATATTTTTGATTTTGTTTGCTTTGATGGGTTTGTAAAATTGCCTCTTCTGGTGAGACTTTGGGCAAGGAATATTTATTTACAATAGCAGAAATACCGTCAAAAATATCTTGATAAGTTTGAATAACAATAGATTTGTCTTGAATAAATAAAGAAAATTTTTGACCACTCTGCCAGCCTAATTTTTGGAGAATATCAACTGGCAGGGTAATCTGATTTTTGGAAGATAAAGTAATAGTATAAGTGGACATAGTTTAAAATTTTAGTTACACATAAAAATGGTTAGTAAAGTAAAAATTGTCAAGTAAAGTAAATTTTGAATTTAACAATTTTAGAACGGCAAACATTCCGCTACAACCACACGCTTTCATTCTTTTTCAAGCCCAATTCAAGCCTAATTTGAAAACCAGTTTGTTAGTAAAAACTAGAAAATTATAAACCAAAACCGTTACTTCTTTTGGCTTTATTGTCAATTAACATCAAATAAATGATTTCCGAGTTGTTTTTGTCAATCAGGATTTGTCCGATATTGCCGATGGGAGTTGCCAGTTGAATTTTGTCTTTGAGGCTCCAGCTTTGTCCTCGATTTTGGGTTTCAAAAATTTTGTTATCTACACTGACTAGAATTTTGTCCAAGCCAACTCGCGGATCTGGGGCAGCGTCCAAAATGTTGTATTGCTCTGCTTGAACTGGTAAAATGAGCTTGGTAAAATCATCGGTTGGACTTCCCGCGAACCAAACTTGACGATCGGCGACCAAAAGCCAAGGTTGCTCCACTCTTTCAACGGTTGCTACCGAATTCTGTGAATTGAGGAATGGGATCTGGAAACCACTGCTAGTTGAATTTTCTGCGGAATTTTGGTTTTGATTAGTGTTTTGGTTGGCAAGATAGCGAGTGCCACGAACAACCGGGATGACTTTTTCATATTTACCAAATTTTTCCTTATTTGCGAACGGATTGGCTTCAAATTTATCACGATTTTGAGTTTCGCCAATTTGACTGGATTGTCTGGTTAATTCTTGAGTTTGCCAAGTTTCGCCGTCGTCTTTGCTGGTAGCAAGTCCAAGAGTTGGGAAAAGAGCAAAAAACAAATTGCCAAATTCTGGCACAAAACCCATTTGAATTGGAACCTCTTTGAAAGAGCGAACTTTTTGCCAAGTAACTCCACCATCCATAGAGCGGATTAACGCACCTTTATCCAAAATTCCAAAAACTCGCTGGCTGCTTTGGGGGTGCACGGCGACCATCTTGACCGAGATTTTTTCTACTTCACCATAAATTTCCCGAAAGCTGACCCCACTGTCAACGGATCGTAAAATTTTGCCTACACCTTCATAGAGTCCACTGACATAAATTCTGTTCGGTTCTCGCAAATCTACCGTAAAATCACTGGCTATAAAAGAGTCATTTTGAGCAATTTTGGCGTCAACTTCGCTTTGAATTTCCTCCGGAGTTTTGTTGACTGTAGATTTTTCACCTTTGTCATTTTGGATAATTTTGGTATTTTGAATGTTGTTTATCGGAAAAAAATAAAGCCGCTCCCAGAGTCTGCCCCCATCTGTAGTGCGAAAAAGCCCTTTATCCCGACTCAAAAAATAAATAGTTTGCTCATCTGTTTGAAGCATTTTTAAGCCGCTAAGTGCTGACAAACACGGATTTAAACTACAATCAGCTTGATTTTTGATGAATTTTACAGAGCCAAAGCCGTCTTGTCTTACGCTGGGATCTCTTTTGAGAACACCCAAAGTTGTGGTTGTGTTACCAGCTCCACCCCTAAAACCCGGCAGAGTACAAGCTGCCATTGATCCAAAAACCGCCACACTAGAAAAAATTACGATAAAACTACGACGAAAAAGCAAATTATTATCCCAAAAACTATTCAAGGATTTTCCAAAATTCCAAAAATCGGCAAGCATAAAAATTTACAACATTATTAATAATAAAAAATAAAAATTACGATAAAAGTATGGCAAAGTAATTAAAACTCAAAGTAATTACAATCCTTTGTTTATTTTCAACACATTTTAAGACATTTTGATTATGAAAAAACAGCCAAAACAAACAGCAATCTTACTGGTAATCAGGTTTTGTCCAGAAAGTTTTGAAACCTTTTGATAAAAATTGATAATCTTGAACTGATTTTAAACTAATTTTTGGTTTTTGTCCAGTTTGTTATTTCGTAGCGTTTTTATCTGAATAATAAAAAATCTGTTGAAACATTTTTTGAATTTTTTGGACACCTAAAAACAACCTAATTCTAAATTTATTTACTCATTTCCATTTACTTTTTAAAATTAAAAACTTAATTTAGTGATAAAGATTGATCAGGAATTTTGACTTATAAACTGAATTAGAATGACCAAAACTTGAAATTGTACTAAATTTGAATTTTTCTGCATTTAAGTTGACTTACTGTGACTTTATTTTTTCCCAAAAATTAATTTCATTTGTTTTTCTTTTTTCCAAAAATTTACTACTTTAAAGATTTTGACTTGACAATTTTTCAGTTTTAAATAATTCTAAATTTATCTTTTATTTGGCTATTTTTTGGCTAATTATTCACTTTACACCAAACAATCGAATTTTTTGATATGTCATCTTCCAAAATAATACAAGCAAAAAAACCAGCTATCATTGCAAAAGCTCAAACTCACAAAAAAGACACTGGTAGTACCGAAGTCCAAATCGCTGTTTTGACCCAAGAAATCCTAAACTTGACTGAACATCTTAAAGTTAATCCAAAAGATTTTTCTTCTCGTCGCGGACTTTTACGTAAAGTTGGAAATCGCCGCAGTTTATTAAGATATTTGCAAAGTGTGAGCATTAGTCGTTTCAAAAAGACTGTAGCTGTCAACGGACTTCGTGCCTAAATTATCACGTAATTATTATTCAAAAAGTAAAACAAAAACAAAAATTCTATGAGGATTGTAGTTCAGTGGTAGAACGCTGGTTTGTGGTACCAGTTGTTGCGGGTTCGATTCCCGTCGATCCTCCCATCAGATATATTAGACAGATTTTTTTAAATTAAATTTCAAAGTTGGAACGCTGGAAAAATCACAAAAACAAATCATAAATTAAAGCATTTTTGAGAGTAGTCTTAGATTTAAAAATAAAAACTCCAGATATTATCTAGTGATTTAAACTTACAAAAATTACAAAAAATTCTGAAATAGTATAAATTTGTCAAATTAGCAAAAAAACTATTCAGCCAAGAGTTTATTCAGAAATAAAATAGCAAAAAAATTATAAGAATTTGAGTTGAAAGAGTTGAAAATATATTTTTACTTAATTTATAAAACTAAATTTACAATAAAAATGATTCCAGCAATATCTAATTTTCTTAAAGTCTACTCGCAGGCTGTTTTTAGGATTTCTAATTTGGGGATTTTTGGATTTGGGGTAATTTTGGCTGTTGTTTTTTGGCAGCTTTTTGTGCCAATTTTGAGTATTTTTACGCTAGGAATTTTGATTTTTTCCCTAAAAGTAGCAGCCAGTAGAGATTTTATCAATCAAACCTTATCAAACAAAAAAACTTTTCAAATTCAAGACCTCATCACGATTTTAAAGGAACATCTCAACAAGCCTTACTTGACAGAAACCAAGCTAAATTTTCAAAACGCCAAACAGGAGCTAGTTGGTATTCAAAAAAACTTGGAGATTATCGCCAAAAAGCCACAAATTTCAAACAGTTCACTAGCCAATTATGAAATGGAGGAACTGAAACTGGAAAAGCTTTTGCCAGAAATGATTGAAAAAGTAATCAATCTTAGCTTTGAAGAGCAAAAAATTCGCCGATTTTTACAGACAGAAAATGAGGTTAAACTAAAAAGTGAAATTGAGATTTTGGAGCAAAAAATCTTGGAGCAAAAAAATAATGAAGGGTTTTTGAATAGTGAAAGCGAGTCAATCCTTCAATCCAAAAAAAATCAACTGGAAATGATTAAAAGTTATCAGGAAAAGGTGATCAAAATTGATGATTATCTGGAACAAATTAACGCCAAGTTGACGGCGATTAGGATTTTTACTGCCAAAATGGGAATGCAAAGCGACGATTTGATGATAGT
This sequence comes from Limisphaerales bacterium, assembly GCA_044238065.1. Taxonomy (GTDB): domain Bacteria; phylum Patescibacteriota; class JACMRA01; order JACMRA01; family JACMRA01; genus JBIIDY01. Next base: position 4,937 of record JBIIDY010000090.1, read on the forward strand.
TAATGATAATTTATTTTCAAATATAGAAAAACTCACTTTGGAAATCAATCTTTTTGAGCAGGAAATGAATAAATAAACAACAACCAACCAAATGGGATTATTTTTTCCAAATTTTTTATACCCAAACCTACATTAACTTGCGTTGTTAATTCCTATTTTTCACGCCACCCTGAGCACAAAGAAATCTTCCTGGTCATTGCGAGCTTTTCCCCCATCATTGCGAGGTACGAAGCAATCTTTCAAAGCTCCATATTAGCTTTAGTAGATCTTATACTCAATTCACTATCAAAACTTACTATTTTTACCTGTAATTATCAAATAATACGTTTGCTCCCTTCAGTTTAAGGTTTGATCGTGGAATTGGTTTATACCACAAGATCAGTTCATTTCACTCGTGATGACACCCTGTGGTTTGTATTTTAGTTTTTCAAAATAGATTTTTAGCTGTAAAATTACATTTCAATTTTTTTTTAGTTTACTTTTTTCAACTTTTAATAATTATGTCACTTTCACCACTTTTCGTCAGTATTCTTGAGCAAAATAGCTTTTGGGAAACAGTTCAAAATTACAAAATATCTTATCAAGATCAACAAATCAGTCGCCAGGAATTTTTGGCAAAAATAGCCGAAACTATCCTAAAACTCCAAACTCAACTCAACGAATCAGACAAAAATAAAATTCTGGCAGAAATCAGTAAACAAGATAAAATCAAGGAAAAAACTGTAATTATCGGTAATGGTGATGTTTCCAGTTTATCAATGGGAAGAGAAATGGCTTCAAGTTTTGGTGTGGACGGCGTGATGATTGGGCGGGGAATTTTGACTAATCCGTATTTATTCGCTGGGGAAAATATCAACGAAAAAAGCAAGCTAGAAAAACTAAATCTTTTGCTGTTTCACTTGGATTTATGGCAAAAAATCTGGGGACAAAATAAAAAATTTCCAGTTCTCAAAAAATATTTCAAAATTTATGTTCAAGGATTTGGCGGGGCGGTGGAACTGCGAACCAAGCTTATGGAGTCTGTCAGCCCTCTGGAAGTGAGGCAAATTATTCAAAATTATCTCCAAAACAACCTTATTTAATTATTTGTTTTCTTGATAAGCCCGTTCAGCGACCATTGATTTTTTATTTTCCCAGATTGTGAAATTAGAAATAGCTTGAGAATTGATTGAAAATTAGAAAAATTTCTCGGTGTTGTATTTGATTATTTTGATTTTGCTACATTTTTCTGGGTTAATTTTATCATCTACCCTCACCTTCTTAACTGTTTTCAACATTTGCCAAAGGATGTTTCTTTTTTGTATTTTTTTTGGTTATTTTTTTTTGGTTATTTTATAGCCAATTCCTATTAGACCTTTACAAAAAGTAAAATATTTTCTACAATTTTGGTATGTCCCACTACAGCAACGATTTGAGGTTAAAAGTCATTACTTTTTTCAAACAAAATAGCTCAAATAAAACACCAATTTCTTCAAAATTAAACATCTGTAAAA
>JBIIDY010000091.1:0-6397 GCA_044238065.1 Limisphaerales bacterium
GTTGGTTAAAAATTTCAGAATTATTAGCGGAATTTGTAGATATAGACTGAATAAAATAGCTAAAAGATTTAATTTAATTTGTGGAATTTGTAACCTAAAAAATGTTTAACGCAAGAGGTCTAATAAAATACTTACAGATATAGATGAACGATTTAACATAGATTTTTTTGACTATTTACACGAAAAAGCAGGAGTTTTACTTTTGTATATAAAATACAAACAATATTTTGTTTTAGAGTCTGTTTTATTAGATACAAGTCCAGAATTTCTAAAGGAAATACCAAATATAACAAGTAAAGCAAACTATCTTGTATCCTGTTCTTTACAAAGCATACAAAAACATATTAAATCTAGGGTTGAGGTTTTTAATTTTTGGATCGACTTTTTTTATTCAAAAGAAGGTGTCTGGTCGAGTATAGAAGAATTTGTAAAAGAGTGTCAATTGTTAGAAAAAAATATAAGAAAGATATTATTGATATTTATCAGGAAATTTCTACGATGAGTAATAAAAATAAAGCAAATCTTAAAGATATTTTTCCAAAGAGTGTTCAAACCGAAAAAGATAAGGCTATAATTTTAGCAGAAGATACAACAGAAAAACAAAATACTTGTTTAGAAAAAATAAAACCCCAATTTGATATTCTATTGGATGAATTTCTTTTAGCATATTTAGAAATGGCTATCTGTATCAATGAGAACGGTGTAAATATTGAAAATCAAAAAGACAAAGATAAATATAAATCACCAAAAATTTTGTACAGAAAATACTCTGAAATCTTAGTTATTGAAAAAGATATTTTTGAATATATAACTAAAGTATTTGCGACAAAAAGCAAATTTATATATAACCCCAAACAAGGAAAACAAGAAAATATTGAGGTGTTAAAAAATATAATTTATAAGGATTTTTTTGATATTAACAATGAAGGTGTAAAAGATACTGTATTATATGGTATGGTTTTTTGCTTTGTTAAAAAAATAAAATTTGAGGGTAAAGAAAAACGTTATATAATAGAAGAAAAAAAGAGACTTTTAGAAGATTTATCAAAAGTTTTAAATACCGTTAAGTTCACACAAAACTATGATAAAGATATTTCAGATTTAATTATATACCTAAACAGTTTGTTAGAACCACTTAAAAAAATTAGAATTTATAGGGGGTATAATACAGTGTCAAAATAATACTAGACCTCTTTCCTAATTTTGTAGCTTAAAATTAACAACTCCAGCAATTAAATTCCAAAATAAATTATGGTTTTTTTGTTTATGCCTTCTTACTTCCTTCCAAATCCTAAAAATTTTGATTTCTCTCTTAATATTTTCTATCATCGCCTTCGGCTCTGTTCGCTACGCTACGCTTGGTCTCTTCGTTCCCGCAACCCATTTTCTTGGGAGAAAATAGACTGGAAAGAAGAAAAAGCACACTTTTAAGGCAGTCCGTGGGTTATACATTTTTGGGAAAAATGAACACAAATAACTATAAATCAAGCCAATGGTCAGATAATTTGTACCCATTTTGGCTATTTTCTCCCAAGAAAATGGGTTGCGGGAACGAAGAGACCAAGCGTAGCGTAGCGAACAGAGCCGAAGGCGATGGAATTTGTAATCTAAAAAATGTTTAACGCAAGAGGTCTATAGTTTATTTTGGCAGTTTGCTGGCAATTCACTTTGGTACTTTTTTTGGAAATTTATTTTGTTATTTGAGTTTAAAAAAGCAATTTCTTTGAGTTAGTATTTTTGTTTGAAAGTGTTGATTTTTATGCGGTTTATTTGGCTGACAATGTTTCAATAATTTGACAAAAGTTAAAAAAAGTTTCAATGTAGCTTTTGCAATTGTTTTTGGCAAAACGCGTCAGAAAAAAAATACCAAAACAAAACTAATTCGGCTCAAATTTGCTGATAGAACAGACAAGCAAGTTTATACTAAATTCAAAAGATTGATTCTTTCATTTCTTGAGTTTAGTTTTTAATTTCAATACTTTCGTTCAATGTTTTGCGGAATTTGGCAAAGTTGACAAGGTTGAAACGGCATTTTGTATTACTTAAATTTATTTTTAGGTCTTGTTATTGTTGAATTTTTTGGTTACTTTTGGGTAAAATTAGCGATTTTATGGTATCTACAAGCATCTTTTTGGTTGCAAGTAGTTCTGAAATTTTTACTATGCATCTCATTTTTTTTAGTTTGATTATTTCATTCATCTTCGGTCAAAATTCCTCTATTTCTGCTCACTCTGCACCAATTTTGGAAACCACTTTACCTGATTTTACCTTAAACTTTGAAACTGAAATTGCTCCCAGCATTTTAGAAAATTTGTCCACGGTTCCGGTTTTTTATAATCTAGAAAATCAAAATAACAGCTTTAACAAACGATTAAACTTTGAACTGGAAAAAGCAAAGATGTCGGAAAATGCTGAAATTCAACGCAAAACGGTTTTAGCCAGTGTCAAAAATCAACTTAGCAGCCTTCCAAGTGTTCGCAAAGCACTAAAAGAAAATCCCAAAACATCTGAAACTTTGAAACCAGTCGAAAAACCAACTGAATTAATCAGATTAAACAGTTCAACGACTTTGCAGAAAGAGCAAGTTGAAAGTATTCCCGAAAATCTAATCAGTCAGCAAAAGTACTCTATGGAAATTACTGAAAACCATGAAAACTCCGAAAAAATCATCTATTTTAGACTTTTGCCAGATGACAGCAAGGAAAACGGACTAGCTTTAGATCAAGTAAAACTTCAAAAAATTTTGGAATCAGATATTCAAAAACCTGCTCAAAACTCTCAAAAACCTGTTGATTCTGTGGTAATTGCCCCCAAAATGCCTACCATTATCCAAAAATCATCTACTCAATCAAGCCAAGCCTCTAGTCAAAAGAGTGTTGAAACTGTAAAGCAAGCTACACCAAAAATCCAAGAATTAACAAATTTATCAACCAAATCAGTGGCAAGCTCGTCCATTTTTTCCCAAGTTTCTCAAACTAAATCTAGCTTGGAGGCGATGATTATCAAACGATGTCAAGAACTGGGTTGTGATAGCGTCAGAATGCTCAAAGTCATGCAATGTGAAAGCGAAGGTCGCAACGTTGCCAGCCCCGCAGGACATATCGGGCCGTTTCAATTCACTCAAAGAACTTTTTATGCTTTTGCCAAACAATACGGTCTGGGCAATGTCAATATCTGGGAGCCAAGCGATCAGGTAGAAGTGGCAACTAGAATGTTTGCAGAAGGTCTTGGAAAGCAACATTGGAGCTGTTATAGGTAATTGACGTTTTAATAGCCTGTAATAATTTTTTGAACAGATTATTTCAATCTTTCTTAATTTTTCATTTTCCCCTTTTTAGGGGTTTATTTTTTGTTATAAAATGATGAGGTTTTAATGGCAATTTTTGCTATACCCAAACCAGCATTAGCTTGTCCTTGGTAATTTAAAAAAAATTTGTAATATCAACAGCTTAAATTTTGAAAAACCAAAAGAAAACAATCAGGGTCATCACGAATGAAATGAAGTGATCTTGTGGTAAAATCTAGTAAATATGAGATGAAGTGTTCAAAGATTGTGCTTCGCTAACCTCCGTTCCCTTTGGTTGTCCATACACTCGTTCGCAACAATGTGGGAAGATTGCTTCGCTACGCTCGCAATGACGGTGGAAGTAGGCTCGCAACGACAAATACGCCCGCAATGGTGTAAAAATTAGAATTAACTAGCACAAGTTGGTTTGGGTATAATTATGGTAAAATTTAACACGTATATTTTCTGCATTTCTCGTGATTATTTTTTACCTTTTCTTGTTTAACTTTCTGAAAAATTTCTCAAAGGTTTTTTTGACTTTGGTTTTTCTATGGCAAATTAAAAGTGATGGTTGACAATTTTCAAAATCCATTTTAGCTTTTTGGATGTATGCTTAACTTCCCTGTTTCTGGCTTAATTATTGACTTTGACGGTGTTTTGGTAGATTCTATGCCTGAAATGGCTACTTTCTTGAGTCAAAATCTCAGGGTTTCCTCCAGGAGTGCTTTTTCCCGCATTTTTCGCTACAGTCTAACCAATCATCACAGTTGGTTTTCTGAAAAAATTAAAAAATCTCAGGTTCATAAATATCTTAAATTTCTTAAAGAACAGCCGCGTGATTTGTTGATTTATGAAATGTTGGAAACTTTACGTCAAATTCCGCTACCAAAAGCTATTTTGACGACTAATTACAGTTTTTTGTGTGAAAGTATTTTGGGAGAATACGCCAAAGATTTTAGCCAAATAATTGGTTTTGATAAAGTCAGCAGTAAGACAAAAGGCTTAGATTTTTTGTTTGAAAATGGCTTTGATGCCCAAAATTCCTTATTGATAACCGACACTTTGGGTGATACTTTGGAGTTTTTGGAGGTGGTAAAAAAAGAGCAAATTTTGGCGTCTTCTTGGGGTTTTTGCCCAGTTCCAGTACTACAAACTGCCCTGCCTAAAGAGCAAATTTTGACAAAGCCTGAGGACTTGTTAGACTTTTTCAAAAAATAACTAGAAAATTACCAAAATTACCTTCACCGTCAACTTTTTAGTTAATTTCAATTTATGTCTCAATTACAAAATTCCCAACAAACTTTGAAGCAAAAACTAAATTTTACTTTTCTCAGAGATGTTAGTGGAGCTGATTCTCTTGTGAAAATCGTGAAGATTGGAGAAACTAAGTTTGTGCTCAAAACTTTTAAGCAAAAACGAATACTTCAAAACAGAATGAGTCCAGTTGCCAAAAGAAATCGGGAATATTATTATCAATTAGAATTACAAAATTTGAAACTGCCAAGTTTGGGTTTTGAATATGTGGATTTGGTGGAAAACGACCAACTTTGTATGAATTATTTAGAGAATTTGCAAACTTTTGCTGAAATTACAGATACGGAGAAATTTAGAACTTTGGGGAAATTCGTCCAAAATTTGGTAGAAATAAGTCAAAGCCAAAATACTAAATTGGCTACAGAAAAAGGCCTGGAAACTAGAGACAAAGGTGATCATTTTGATTGGCTCTACAATTTTGTCAAAAATAGAAGTATGGAAAGTCACTTTTTGGAATTGAGACTGCAGATTATTGAAGAGTTAAGGCAAAAAACAGAGTATCTGACTCTTTTACATTCGGATTTTAACACCAACAACATTAGTTTGGTTAATGGGCAAATTTTGCTTTTTGATTCAGGTGAGTGTCCGTATCTTTTTGGGCATAAATATCACGATTTGACAAGACTTGTGATGCACGAACATGGCGGAATTATTTTTGAAAAAGAAGATGTTTCACCAAATTTGTCAGCTTTTTTGGAAAGTTTTGAGGATTTTTTGGACGATCCTGATTTTCTCAAATTTTGCTATATTCAGTCTATTTTGATAAAAAATAACACTTTCATAGCCAGAAGAAGAGAAATTTGTGAATATTTATTTGCCAAACTTTCATAAAAATTACCGATATTACTCGGTTTCAAATCTTAGGCTTTTACCCCAAAATAACTACAAAACTAACAAAATTACCACCAATTACAAATTTACAATCAAAATTAAAATATGGCAAGATTCACGAGCACCACAACCAAATACGACCAATTCGGCCGAAAACTACCCAAAGGCGTACAAGGAATTATGGCACATAAAGAGGAATTTGGCGACATTTTGATTTTTGACTCCAAAAGTGAATACGAAACCTATCTTTATCTTTTGGAACTTTTAGAAAAAAAAGAAATTTTTAACCTTGTACCCAAAGTCAAGTTTGAGCTTGTGACAGGAACTCGCTGGTGGAATAATATCAAGGAAAAGTTTGAAATTATCAGGAGTATGGACTATATCGCTGATTTTGTTTTTGAAAGAAATGGACCCACCGGACTGCCAGAAAAAGTCTGCTTGGACTGTAAAGGTTGGCGGCAAAAAAAAGACAAAAAAACAGGAAAAACCTCTTGGGATTGCTATTATGACGATATTTACAAAATCAAGAAAAAGATTTTTTTGAGTAAATTTCCAGAATATATTTTTGAAGAAAGATAGTGTTTTTTTACTTATAGTTTTTGCCTATTTTTAGTTGATCACAATAAATATACGAAATTTTTCAGCCCTCTTTAGTATTTATTCATATTTAATTAAAAGGTTTTTTGGTAATTTTTACAAACTAAAATCTATGCAAATTGGTAAGAATTTGGGTATAAACAAGACGTGGTGTCATCACGAATGAAACAACTGCACAAGAGAATATTAACCAGTAAAAAGCAAATTAAGAGTCATCACGAACGGAATGAAGTGGTCTTATGGTATAGCCAATCCCTATTAAACCTTTACACTCATACAGTTAATTTGGATACATAAATTCTCTATAAAATCAACAGAATAATCGTAAAAACTTCTCAACCTTTGCTTCAATTCGTGCCATTTATGTTC
>JBIIDY010000092.1:0-6367 GCA_044238065.1 Limisphaerales bacterium
TCAATAAATGACGATGTATCGATCGCCACTACAAGAGGGAATTTTCCCCACCAAAATTTAATCAAGTTTTAATTTATTTACAAGTGATTTTAGAGGTTTGCTACCTCAGCTTCCAAATGGAAATCAGGCGTTCGCAGACTCAAAAAATTCGCCAAAAGACAATAATCAGTTTCCCCAAAAATTTCAAGTTTCAAATTCTCAAAAGCTAATTTTGACATTTCCATAGCGGACTTATTACCATAAAAAGCATAAAAGCCGTCATTTTGAGTTTGCCCTTTTTCATTTTCCCAATCTACTAAAGAATCGTTAAAATTGTGAGAAATTGCTTGGAAATAAGCCTTACTTTCAATTTTGGATAAAATTTGCGTTGTAACTTTCTTTTGTTTGGAATTGGTGGAATCACTTTTGGGAGAATTAAAATTATGTTTTAGTTTGCTGATTTTGATTTCCAAGTGATTTGGTTGAGAATTGCCAGTAAAACTGTTTGAGATTGGCTCAAAAATATACGGAGATTTTAGTAGAGATTTGGTGTTTTGATAATTTTGGTCAAGATTGATTCTGGTCTGGTAAAGTGGGTCGCCAGTCAAAGGAAAGCCAAGATTTTGACACTGTAAGCGGATTTGATGCATCCTGCCAGTGAGAATTTGGACTTGGATAATGGTTTGTCCCAGCTCTTTACAAAACGCTTTTGGAATAATTATTGACTGGGCGTTTTTGGCATTTGGATCATAACTTTTGGCTTCATTTTCGCTCCAAAAAAACTTTTGAGAAATGCTGCTACGGGCGTCTCTAGTCTGCCAGTTATTGATGTGAATTACCTTATCAACCAAACCATCCACGACGGCAAGGTATTTTTTGACCACTTTTCTTTGGCGAAACTCATTTTGTAAAATCTCCAAATTAGAGCCGCCTCGTGCAAATAAAATCAAGCCCTGCGTATCTTTATCAAGCCTGTGAACCGCTCGCAAAGTTTGGGTATTTTGGGTTAAATCTGGGGCTAAATTTTCAACCTGATTTTGACTTATTTCTGGAATTTTGGTGCTTGGTAGTTGTCTATTTGAGCTTTGAAAAAAACTGGTATTTTGAGGATTTTCTGAATTTTCCCTGTTTTCTAGGAAATGAGTTGGGTAAGATTGACTGGAATTTTGGTTTAAAAAAGTTTCCAAATTATCCAAAAGATGCCCATTTCCAGGCTGGCAAACGGTGCCAATAGGCTTGAAAACTAAACACAATTCTGGGGTTTCAAGTAGTATTTTCACTTTTTCAAAATTACCTTTTATTCTCTTTGGCCAATGGTCAATGCTAATTTCAGGTTCTCCAAAAAGCCATTCTTGACGGTTAAAAATCAGTTTATCGTTAATTAAAACCCCTAATTTTTCAATATTTCGTTGAATTTCAGGACTCGTGAATTCTATATTATTCTGGCGGATATGATCGGTCAAAAATTTGTGCAATCGGATTTGGTAAGGGTTTGTCATTTTGTGAGGTATAAAAATTCAAAAGGGTTGGCAGGAAATGTGTAATTGTTGCAGGTTTTTAATATCAATAATTTCAAAGAAAAATCAAAAAAGCTAAAATCAAAAAGATTAAAGAAACATTTATTCAAACAAAAAAGAAAAAACGGAAATTGTCAAAAAGAAAGCTAAAATTAAGAGAAAAATTGGATAACTACCACACTTAATTTTTTACAATTTATCAAAAAACCAGAAACCTTTAGAATTAAAAAATTCTTGAAATGATTTAAAAATGGTAGCTAGAAATCTCCCCTTGTTTATTTTATTTTAAAAAATGTCCGTGGAAACTGGCGACCAAGTTAAGAGTTGTGAGTAAAGCAAGGTGATGTGATGGTTTTTGGAATTAGATTGCATCAAAATCAGTTTATTTCTTTCAACTTTTCTTTATTTTCACAAATTAAATTTCGTTTTTATTTCGTTTTCCTCTGCTTCTGATTTCACTTGACAAAGTTGGGTTTTTGCTACTGTTGTAAAATAACATTTACCAATTTTAAAATTATCCGAGATGCCCAAAATTCTTCTACCTGTACCAGTTATTAGTCAAATTCCCAAAAGCCAAGATTGTGGGGTTGCTTGTTTAATGATGGTTTTGGAGTATTATTTTCCCAAAAAATTCCAATATGAGCAAATTAAAGAGCAGATGAATTTTATTCCCAGCGGGCTTTCCAGTTTTAGTTTGGCAATTTTTTTGCTACAAAACGGTATGAATGTCAAAATGGTTTATCTAAATCCTTTTTTATTTAACCTTGACCACCAAAACCAAAAGTTTGAATTAGTAGATTTGATAGATTACATTGGCAAGATGAGTTCTAAAAAAATGCCAACTGATTGGACAAAAACAACTTTTCCAGAATTGATCAAATTTTTAGAGCTTGGTGGAGAATTGGTCATTGACTATCCTAAAAGGAGCCACATTCAAGAAGCTTTGGCGAATGGAAACCCAGTAATTGCAGTTTTGACTACGTTGTTTTTGGCAAAAAGAACCTTTGAAGCGGAAAAGGATAGGGTAAGAGGGTTTTTCAATTCTCATTTTAACGTCATTACTGGGCTTGAAGGCGATCGCATTTTTGTCAATGACCCAGAAGCTTTTGAGCCAGATTTCCAAAAGTCCAAAATCAACGGTGGCTACGAATTGGGAGGATCACAAAATTATAATGTGGATGATTACCTTTTTGGAATTTATACCAATATTGGGCAAGATCTTGACAACGGAGCGATCATAATTGCCAGCCCAAAATAAAATTAGCGGTTGAAATTGACCGTTGAAAGTGGAGAAAATGACATTTATTTTAAATAGATTTTTTAAATTTTCCAAGAAATAAAATCTCCAAAAAACGTAAAAATCAAGTAAAATAAGTTTTATAAAAGTATTTTTGTCAGAAAATTAGTCTTATATTTTCAAAAATTTCAAAGTGTCAAGAATTTTTTTGGAATTGGTTTTTTTATCTAATTATCAAAACTGGGTTGACTGGTTGAGAATTGGTTTGGTTTTTTTGGGAATTTCCTTCTTTTTTAAAATCTGATATTTTTTCTATAGTATCAGTCCTTTTGACAATTCCTTGACTTTGATTTTGCTTAATTTCTTGGTTTATTTTTTGCCCAAGAGTGCTTTGGAGGTTGACTTTCTTATTTTTTTCTTCAGTGATTTTTTTGGTCAAATTGGTTTGTAAACTGCTAAAACTGTTTGCACCGTTGACATAATTCACCAAGATTAAAAATTGCGAGACTAGTAGAGCAACGAGGCAAAATATTTTAAAAAATGGTGGCATAAAGTGTTGATTCTGATTTGTAAAATTTGATTTTTAGTTTTCGGAATTAAAATTTGGACTTACAAATTAATTTAAACAAAAATACCGTGAAGTAATTCTACAAAAATGTCAATTTCTTTGTGTTAAGGTGTTATTATTGCCAAAAGCAATCATAGAAAAAGTTATTTTCAAATGGTGCTTTGAAGACTTGAGGAAAATTAGAGGAAGAACAACTGAAGAAAAATTAGCGGTTTTTGAACTGTTTTTGAACTGTTTTTAAATTGGTTTGGAATAATTTTGGAAAAAGTTTATCAGGAATTTTTACTCTTGTTTACGAGTTTTGTAAAGTTTGATTGCCCGAAAAATACTGACTAAAACAACATAATAAGCTAACATTTCCCAAAGTGAAAAACTAGAAATTGTCCAAACAAGTTTTAAATTCGCCAAATCATTGATGAGTAAAATTAGCAGACTTTGAACAAAACTCGCGATAAAAATTGGAAAAACTCCCAAAAATGGCAATAATCCAGCCAAATTGAAAATTGTCAAAATCGGGATTATCGGCACAATCAATAAATTAACAGGAATAGAAAGTAAGGAAACTTGCCCAGAAATGTTGATAATGATTGGTAAAGTGAACAAAAAGCTGTTGAAACTTGCCCAAAAAAGCTCCCCAAAAAAGCTCAAAAATTTGGTCAAATACAAATCAAAATAATCATTAAAAGTCAAGGAATTTATCGGGTTTTGTTCAGTTCCAACATGTTCAGAATTAACAAGCTTTTGGCTATTTGAATTTCCTGAAATTTCTGCTTTTTGAGTTTCCACTTTTTGATTTAAAAATGTTGTAATCTGTTGGTTATGATTTGAGTTGTTAATTGAATTGCTAGTTGAATTTTCCAGTTTAGTTTCACCAAAATTATCTTCTTCGGTTGGGTTTCTGGTTGGGTTTGGAAATATGCTCTGAACGTTATTTTGAAATCTTTTTTGAACCAAATTTCCTGCTGTATTTTGAGTTGTGAGTTGAGTTTGATTTTCGGTTTTTTGTTCTTTTGAAGAGTTGTTTGAAACTTTGAGAATTTTTGGAGTGAAACTTTGAGAATTTTGAAAAAATAAACTAGCCACATTTTCACTTTGCAGTCCCAAAATCAAGCCAAAGCTTGCTAAAAAAGACAGTTGAAAGGAAACAGAAATAATATAAAATGGGTTAAAAATTAACATTATCAAAGCACTAAAAATTAAACAACGAAGGCTGCCAATTTTTTTGCCAAGAAATAGAAGCACACTTTGAGCCAAAAGCAGACTGATTCCCGAGCGAATGACTGGAGGTTGCGGGCCGACCATTAGAATCAAAAAAGCGATGGCGACGAAACTGCCAAGAAATTGTGTTTTTTTAGAAAGTCCGATTTTTCTTAAGATTTGCTCCAAAAAACTAACCAATAAAACCACCTGAAAACCCGAGACTGCCACCAAGTGCGAAAGCCCCAAAGTGCGAAAATTCTGCCTCATCTCTTTGTCAAATTTGTCCGTCCCGCCCAGCACCAAGCCGTTAGTTAAGCCAAAAACATTCTCACACTGATTACCCGAAAAAAAATTGTTAATTTTGCCAAAAATATCGCAAGTGGTTTGCCTGTAAAGCGTTTGCCAGCTACGCCGCACTGAGTTAATTTGTCTCCAAAAAAGACACTCCAAATCACATTTCCTCTCCGCCAAAATCTCCAAAATCTTCATTTTTCCACTAATTCCCAGACTTAAATCGTAGTTGGCAAACTGGGCGTCCGTGGTGTCAAAAATCAAATTTTCCAGCTTAGCTTGAGCTTGGTAACTACTGCCAACATTGAGAACTTTACTACCAAATTCCGCTTCCCAAACTTGGTTATCGTGCCAAACAGAATATCTGTGAGTGTTAAAATTATCAATAGAACTTGTCAAAATCCTAAAATCCACCACTCTTTCCAATTGACTTTTGGTTCTTTGAGTTTCCAAATTCAGTAAAGAATTAGCTAAAACCAACAAAATCAAAAAACCCAAGAATATCCTTGCAGGGTTGAAAATTTGGTATATTTGGCTAGTCATTTTTTGTGCTTATTTTTTGGGCTATTTTGGAAATGACAGGAAATCCACTAAATAAAGTTTGTAAATCAAATTGAACTGATTACTACTTTTCAGCAAGGTCAATTCAAAAACTAATTATTATATGGAAAATATTTTGTAAGTTTGTCAATTTTTTAATTCTGTAAATTACTTTCCCAAATAGCGACTGCCACGAAACCAACTTTCAAACCCGCCGTTGATCAGGGTTTTGGGTTTAAACCAATTTCATTTATTTGAAAATTAAATTTTTTGCTAATCACTATCATTTTAATTAAACAGATAAATCATTAAACCTAAATTGAAGATTATTATCAACAAGACTAAAATAAAAATTAAAATACTGACTGTAATTGTTCTGTGATTATCTCTTATGAGAATTGTGCCAGACATGCTGTCCTGTGCTAAATTTCCAGTCAGCATATAAGAATAAAAAATGTATGGGATAGATAAATTCCTAATAAGAGTTCTCCAAAATATTATAATAACATTTACCTTCTTCTTAGATTCCTTGCCAATTACGGTTGTATTGGTAATAAATTTTCCAAAAGTCTTTCCAAATACAGATTCTAAAAAGAAATAGTAAACAAACTTTATTATTAGGTAATAGAATATAAATGGAGTGTTTGTAATTATAAACTTATCATTTTGAGATACACTTATATGGTTAATAAAGCTAATTAGTACAGTAATTGTAAGTATTATTGCCATATCAACAACTAAATTAGTTATCCTGTCAATCATCCAAACATTATTATAATCGGTTGTTTTTGGTTGCATAAGTTTTTGTAAGTTAAGTAAAAAGAAAAAAACATACCCGCCCCAACTTAGGGTATATTTGAGTTAGAAAAAATTACAGATTTAGCACCTGTTATTGTAGATACAAGAATAATTATTAGACCTCTTGCGTTAAACATTTTTTAGGTTACAAATTCCACAAATTAAATTAAATCTTTTAGCTATTTTATTCAGTCTATATCTACAAATTCCGCTAATAATTCTGAAATTTTTAACCAA
>JBIIDY010000093.1:0-6322 GCA_044238065.1 Limisphaerales bacterium
GCCAAAAAGCTAGCGAAAATTCCAAATTTTGCCAAATTTTCACACTTATTTTGTGAGTATATTACCCTTAATTATAGCATATTTACAATCTTTTCACCAAGTTTCGATGGTTGAGGGTAAATAACTAGCTAGTTTTTGAAACTATTTTATCCAACCAATCACTAAACCTCTGACACTTTTCTAAAATTTTTGCTAGCCCTGTACTTTCAAGGATTGCAACTCCGTCCACAATTTTGTTATAACCTTTGATATTTTTCAGTAGTCTTTTTGACGGGGCAGTATTTGGGTCGTTGTTAATTTCTTCTGGGTTTGTAAATCCCATAAAGATTTTGTCCATTTCTGACTTGTTGACTTTGTGAGTTTCAAAATTGTTATAAACACTTTCTTGGGAGCTAAAAATTAAGGCTTCAAATTCGTGCAATTGAATGTATGGAATAAAGTTTTCAAATTTTTCATTTTGAATATTTTCCAGATCTTTTTTAATAGCTTTTTCTAAAAATTCTACTTTTCCATTTTTGTTTTCAATATTTTTAATTTGATTAAACTCAGGGAAATCAGTCGGTAGTCCATAAAAATCAATCAAAGTGGTAATAACCGTATTTGGCTGATAAATACAGTTTAAAATATCCGTTTTGAGGTGATTATATTTGCTTAAACCGCCTTTGGAATGTTTGATTTGAAAAGCAGAAACATCAAAAATCCCTTTGGAATAAAAATATGGTCTTAAAATTTGAGTTACAAACTCTTGTTCGCTCGCACCTTCCACAATAATTATCAATCTTTTAGTAGACATAGTTTAAATTTGACCTTTTATAATATTTTTTTGCCACAAATCACCTAGCGAATAATCCTCCAACCAGCTTCGCAAATTTTCTTTTTCCAAGCGGTAAAAAACAGATTGATCTTCAAACCTATCCACAGTTACAATATCAACTGGATCAAAATTGTCAACCAAATTTATTGATTGAGTGGAAATAATAACTTGACAATCCTGCTGAGAAACCGACTTTATCATTCCTGCTAGCTTATTTATGGCAAAAGGATGAAGACCAAGCTCTGGCTCATCAATAATAATAATTTTTGGCAAATTTGGTTGCATCAAAAGAGTTGTCAGTGCGATAAAACGGAGACTTCCGTCAGATAAATGACTGGCATTAAAATAGCTATCTGGGTGATTTCTTTCTACCCATTCCAGTTTAATTCTGGTTTCGTCAAGCCTGTCTGGTGATAGATTAAATTTTTCAAAAAATGGTATAGTGGAGGCTATAATTTGCTCAATTCTTTTAAAACTAACTGGGTGTTTTTGTTGTAAATAATACAGATAAGCAGGTAAATTTCCACCATCTTCTTTGAGCCTGTGATTGTCGTCCAAACTACAAGGTAATCTTAGGGGTGCAAACGAACTGGTATCGTGAAAATGGTAAATTTTGTAACTTTCTAAAAATTCTCGCAGATATTTATTTCTATAAGCATCCGAACTTTTAATCTCACTTTCTGTAATATTTTTACTAACCCAACCAACACTTCCGTGATATAAGCTTGTTTCCATACTTATAAATAGAAAATTATCTGCTCGAGATAAAGTAAATGAATAGCCATTTGTACTCCTAAATTCCAACAATCCTTCAATTTTTTCCGTCTCTTTGCTACCGTAATGCAACAAATTTTCCACCCCAGCTTTCAGGCTATAATTTTCCAATCTTTGCTCGTAAATATTATTTACCAATTTGAAAAAAGAAATAAAATTAGACTTACCCACACCGTTGGCTCCAATTAAAATATTAATCGGTCTTAATTTCAATTCCAATTCTTTAATGGACTTATAGCCTTTAATTTGGATTTTTTGTAGCATAGTTTTAAAGTAAATATTTTTACATTTTTTGGCAAGTTTGAGCAACTTCAAAAACGAAATCTCCTCACCACTCCAACCTAAAATCCATAATTTCTCTAAAATTTTCAAACCTTTTCTTTTTTTGGTCAAGTTTTTTTGGCAGATTAAACAAATTTTTTAGGCTTTACTGGCACAATCTAATAAACTTTACCGCCGCCACTATGTCCACCAATATCAAGCAAATCAATAATTTCCACCTCATTATTTTCGTTATGAGACCAAATCAGTCGTAAATCTCCAGTGATAATACTACTAAAACATTGCCCGAATTTTGGAGTTTTGACTTTGTGAGAGTCAAGTTTTGGATCTTTTGGGTCTTGACCAAGTCTTTCTAACACAGAATCAATTCTCACTTTGAGATTAGCATCCTTAGTGATTAATTTTTTGTATTTTTTGGCAAAATAACTGTCAAATTGAAAAGTAAAATTCATAATTATGCGTTTAAATAATTTATCAAATTTTGAGTGCCTTTAACTTGAATTTTTTGATTATTTTGATACATTTCTAGCCTTTCCTCCAGTTCATTTTCCTCTTCCTTTGTCAATTCCAAAACGGGTAAAGATTCACTCCACGCTTGAAAATTGGTTTTTGCGGTTGCTTTTTGGGTTGCTTTTTTTTCTACATATTTTTCGCCAATAATCATTTTGATAATTTCTACGTCCGAAAGTAGTGGAAAACTGGCTTTAAAAAAGTTAAGAATTTTGGCAAACTCAGCGTCAATGGTAAGGCTAAGGCGATAACTAGACATAAAAATAAATTTTTAAAATTTTAACGTAAAAAAGTAACTTATTAACTCTAAAATAACTTTTTTGTGCTATTTTGTCAAGCTAGGGTAATTTTATAAAATAGAAAAGCAAAAAACCAGTCTCAAAAAACTGGCACATAATCTTTTTGCTAAATTTCAATAATTCTAAATCCTGAATTCGTTGAGAACATTGATAATGACTTGGACGGCTGTGAAGGAAAAAGCAGCAATAAAAATAGCGATAATAGAGTTGATAATGACTTTACGTCCTTTTTCTGCCCCCTTATCCCCACCAAGTAAGAATAGGAAAGCCGCGTAAATAAACATAATTATTGCCAAAACTCCAATAATATAAGCCATAATTTGGGCAATATTAACAGCAATATCAGCCAGCCCTGTCAAACCGCCACGAAAATTATTTGGATCAAAAACTTTACAACCGCCACGAGGACAGAGAGCATCGCCGATCGGTAAAAAATTATCATTACTTTGGGTCAAAAAATTAGAAAAAAACATATTTTAGGGATATTTTGAGAATTGAAAAGATTGAGGTATTATTGGATTTAGACTAGGTCTGTATTTTAAATAAACAAGAATAAAGACTTGATTTTGAACTTCGTTTGACTGACTTTAATACCAAAAAATTATAGAACAAAAAACATTTCTTGTCAATTTTACATAAAACCTACTCTAAAATCTAATCAATTCCCAAACACCTTTCATTTCACTTTGAATCAATTCAAAAATTTATTACCAGTATTACCAAATTAAATCATTAACTTTCTTCATTGTCAATAGCCTTTTCCACCAGTTCCTTTTTCCCATTTCCAAGCTGACGAAAATCTATGACTGTCAAAATAAAGTAGGCAAGAGAGATTATTTGAATTATAGTGAATTTTAGATCTATATAATCCCAGTTCCAAAAAAAATTTAGAATTATCGGAATCAAGAAAAGTGAGCGAGCCAACTTCCAATTTCTATTTTTAACCCAAAAAAGATTGATAATACTACTAGAAACTATAAATCCTGATATTAAAATAATTGTGAAAAGCCTTACAATACCGTGTATATCATATTCTAACGAACCCAGAGTACTTGCTAAAATAATAAAAAGAATTACTTGTATGGTTAGATTAGAAACAAGATAAGTCTGTCTACTTTTTTTGAATTTAAAACAAATAAATCCAACCAAAATGTCAATCAAAGTTGGCAATGCCAAAATAAAGAACAGGATAAATGTTTCCATATTTATGTAATAAATTTTCAACAGACTAAATCAACAAATCAAGCTAAACCTTATAAAAAGTCAAGGCGATACCGTTTTTGTTACCACGTCCAGTTCGTCCGATGCGGTGAGTGTAAGTTTCGTGATTATCAGGAGTTTCGTAGTTGATTACATGAGTAATGTCGTCAATGTCCAAACCACGAGCTGCCACATCAGTAGCCACCAAAATTGTCGCGTATCCTTGAGAAAAATAGCGAATTGCGGCGTTGCGTTGACTTTGTTTTTTGTCTCCGTGAATAGAAATTGCTTTGAAACCTCGGGCTTGTAAATCTTGACAAAGTGTCTCCACTCCGTATTTAGTTTGTCCAAAAATTAAGACTTTCTTGGCTTCTTCATGTTTCAGAATTTCTTCCAAAAGTCCCATTTTTTCGCTAATGTTGCTAAATCTGACCACATCTTGCTCCACATTATCTGTAGTTTCCCCAGTTTTGACTGAAATACTGACTGGATCTGTCAAAAACTCAAACATCAAAGGTTGTATGTCTTTATCCATTGTAGCGGAGAAAAACATAGTTTGGTGTGGTTTAGGCAGAGCCGACATTACTTCACGAATATCATTGACAAAACCCATATCAAGCATCCTATCAACCTCATCCAAAACTACCATGTCAAATTGCTGTAGATTCAAAACTCCACGGTTAGTCATATCCTTGATTCTACCCGGCGTGCCAATCAAAAGATCGTAGCGTCGTTGTAAATCGTTAATTAATCTACCAACACTGGTGCCACCAATTGCCAAAACTGAAAAAATTCCCAAACCTCTGGCAAAACTCCTAAGTTCGGTGTCAATTTGGGTTGCAAGCTCTCTAGTTGGAACAATAATCAAAGCTTTGGATTTGCCACGGTTATTGTAGATTTTGTTGATAATAGGCAAAAGAAAAGCTGCAGTTTTTCCACTCCCTGTGTTAGCAATACCAATCAAATCCTTACTTTCCAAAAGATAAGGAATGCTTTGATCTTGGATTGGAGTTGGGTGAACGTAGCCTTTAAGTGAGATGTTATCGTGCAAAGCTCGGCAAAAAGGAAAGTCGGAAAATTTGTGTTTTGATACGTAATCTGGTACATCCAAAACTGGCTTTGATTTTTTGATGTATTTGGAAATGTGAAAGTCAGCTGACTTGACAAAACGAGGCTTGTGACCAGAACTTCTGCCAAAATTGCGACGACTGGAATGAGGAGAGTTACCAAAACCACTGCCAAAACTTGAACGATTACGGCCGCGATCGCCACCATCATTATCTCCATAATTGTTATTGCGAGTGTAGCCATCTCTCTGGTCTGGACTACGGTCTGAATTACGATTAAAATTATTTTGATTGTTGGAATTATTGCCGTAATTATTAGAAAAATCACCAAAATTGGAACGATTGTTGCTACGGTTATTACCACGAGAATTGCCACGAGACTGGTTTGAATTTCCAGAGTAGTTAGGGCGACTTGATCCTTGCGTAGAAGAATCAGAATTTAGTCTATCGGAAGAAGAATTGTTATACATCTTTTTACTCAAGCACAGTTTATAAATTTTGTCAAACTGAAACTTATTTTTTAACTAAAAACTGCTTAAAAATCAACAAAGCTCAAGAAACTATTACCAAAAATCCTACTTTTTTATGAGAACAAAATAATCACATTTCCCACTGTAGAGGAGCTTTTACAGTTCCATTTTACCAAAGTTATTTTGCCAATTTCAGAATTCCAGTTCTTGACTTTTTGGATAATAAACCTTACTCCAATATTCTTGACTTTCAATTTTGCTTTGTCAACTTTGGAACGGCAAGCATTTCACTACAACCCCACGCTTTCATTCTTCTTCAATCCCATTTTGAAAACCAACTTAGCTAGGAAATAGAGAACAAAACACCAAATAATTCCACCAAGAAAAGTATAAAATATCTCTAAATTTGTGTATTTTCCGAGATAAATCTGCATCGGGTGGTGGAGTAGAAAAGCAAAGGGTGAATAGTTTAAAAATGGAAAATAGCCTAATATCATACTTAGAGGAATTAATCCACCTTTTAAAAAGTCGCTTAAATAAGAATAAAAATCATTTGCCCCATCAAGTTCTAATATCCAAAAAGTAAGGCAGCCAAAAGTAAAATTAAGAAAAAGATTCAAACTGTAAATAATTGGAATTAAGAGTATTACAAAAACTAAATTTAAATCCAAATTAAAAATTAAATATTGACGAATAAATGGAAATAACAAAACAAAACTCAATATTTGTATTGGAAAATTAGCTAAAAACTGCCTTCCAATATACATTATATACTGATACCATAGATAACTGGTTGGTTTTAATAAATACCCAGAAATACGTCCAGTTATATTATGCCAACCAAGTGATAAATCTGCCCAATTATTGGTCATTGTACTTAAAAATGAGCCAAAAAACAAATAGCTT
>JBIIDY010000094.1:0-6280 GCA_044238065.1 Limisphaerales bacterium
CATTATTTCAAAGACTTTTTTACTGACTCCGGTCAGTCTTTTGAATTCGTCTTGCGTTAGTTGTTGTAAATTTTTATAGAGCATATTGGAATTTTAAACAATTTTTTTATTTAACGCAAGGGGTCTAGTAATTAACTAGCACAAGTTGGTTTGGGTTTGACTATATGGGTAACATTCTTAGATATTTACTTAAACTTTCTATTACTTCCTATTAAATAAATGTAAAATAAATTTAAATAGTCTGTTTTTAAAGTGTTTTTGAAATAAAAAGTAGAATTTTTTCAGCCACACCTCTCACTTTTTTTGAATAAAAATTTTTGGGGTTTTGAGTAAGTATAAAGCTTAAGTCACAGGAAATTTACTCAATTATACCTGAATTTTTACCAGTATTTAGTTTTGCTTGACAATTTTTATTTTTTTAATTTTGCTGAATCTTGCTGATAATAAGTCTTTTGTTTAGTTCTTTTTTTTTGAAAAATTAATTCTCAAAGTTTTTTAGCTTGGTTTCAAATTTATAAAATCCGTTTGTACTCGTAGCTCAGTGGATTAGAGTAGTTGGCTTCGAACCAATTGGTCGGGGGTTCGAGTCCCTCCGAGTACACCAAACTTAACAAAAATAAAGTAAAAATTAAGAAATAAGTAAATTAAGTAAATTAAATTTTTAAAAAAGTAAAGGAAAAAGTGAAAATAAGTTCAAGAAAAAATCAAGAAAATGGTGAATAAAAAGAGCAAGAAAAAATAAAATTTGACAAAAAACACTATTTTAATTTTTAAAAATATAATCATTGCTGGCTTTGAAAATCTTTGTTAAATAAAGTAAAACTTCTTATTCTTATTATTTAGCTTCACGCGAGAGCAAAAGAAAAGTAGAAAACTTGTTTTTTAGTAAATAATTCAGGGCTTTCAACCAAATTCAATTTTTTGATCTAATTTCTAGAAAATTATCACATGTCTCTGCTCAAACATTATAAGCCAACAACTCCCGCAAGACGTCATTCTTCGGTTATCAATTACAGTGAAATCGTTACCACTGACAAGCCTTACAAAAAGCTAACCATTCGCAAGAAAAACGCAGCAGGGCGTAATAACACTGGTAAAATCACTATCCGTCATCGTGGTGGTGGCTATCGCAACTTGGTTCGCCAAATCGATTTTAAACGAAACTTTCCAGAAGGTTTCAAAGTTCTTAGTATTGAATACGATCCAGGTCGCACCAGTTTTATCTGTTTAGTTGCAGATCTTGCCACTGGAATCAAAAAATATATCTTACATTCCAAGGGTTTGACACTAGGTGAAAAATACAATTTGGACGCTGAAATCACCGAAGGAAATCAAATTCCTTTAAAGGATGCACCTGTTGGAAGTTTTGTTTCTCAAGTTGAAATTAACCCAAACGGTGGCGCTAAAATGGTCAGAAGTGCTGGTAATTACGCTATTGTTACCGCTCAAGACGAAAAATACACCACGGTCAAATTGCCTTCTGGTGAAATTCGCAAGTTTTTGGGAGTTTGTCACTGTGTTATCGGTAGAATCGGTAAAGAAGTCCACAACTTGGTTCGTTACGGTAAAGCTGGTCGTATGAGACATCGCGGTATTCGTCCAACTGTTCGTGGAAAAGTAATGAACCCTGTAGATCACCCACATGGAGGAGGAGAAGCTCGCAACTCAATTGGTATGGCATATCCAAAAACACCTTGGGGTAAACATGCAAACGGTGTCAAAACTCGTGATCCAAAGAAAGCAAGTAATCGCGTAATCGTCGCTCGCAGAGACAATAAAAAATAGTTAGTAATTTATTAGCTAGAAAGTTGTAATTCTTGATAAACTATGCCAGTGAAGTAAAAGTTGAAAAATTGGCAAAAACCTGGCGAAAAATTATTTATCATCTTCAGAAAAATATTTTTAAGAAATTATAAAAAACCAACTTCCAACAAATGAAAAATAGTAAATACTAAACAAAACTTGACAAATTATCTTATTTAGTTTAATTTAGATTTATTACCTTTTTAGTTTGCTCTTGTTACAAAAATTGGTTATTTTTATTTCAGCTTTGTCTTATTTAAATTTGATATCTTTTTTAAAAACATTTTCACTTTTGTCTTTCTTTAGGAAATTCTCAATAGAAGCCAACTAAGAAATCAAAAATGGCTTGATAATTCTAAACATTTTACCAAAGTGATAAAAAGCAAAAACCAGTTTACACTTAAAAACTTTCAATCACACTTTAATTTTTACCAATTTTTAATTCAATCTACACCAAAAAATTATGGGACAAAAAATTTCACCAAGTCTATTCAGGGCTCACAAACGCCTTAGCAACACAACCAACCAAAGCGAGGATGCTAGTAATTTACAGACATCGGTTTGGTTTGCCTCTCCAAAAAACTACTCCAAATATCTTTTACAAGATAAGGAAATTCGTGATTTTATCAGGGCCAAAATGAGTGCGGCTGGACTTGCTGAAATTATCATCAGAAGATTTTTCAAAAAAGTGGAAATTACTCTTTTCGTTACCAAACCAGGTGTAATTATAGGCAGAAGTGGTGCGACAATCAATAAACTCAAAGAAGATTTAATCAAAAAATTTGCTTTACCAGCTGACCTTCGCCTGGACATCCAAGAGTACAAAGATCCATTCCGCTCAGCTAAAGTTGTGGCCCAAGAGTTAAGCGACGCAATCAAACGTGGTATGGCTTACCGAAGACTTGCCAAAAGTTATTTGGAAAAAATCCGTTACGCTGGAGTTTTGGGATCCAAAATCATTATCAAAGGAAGACTTAACGGTGCTGAAATTGCCAGGGCTGAAAAATTTGAAAGTGGTAGCGTTCCAACTCACACCATTGACGCCAACATTGACTTTTATAGAATGCCTTGCAAAACAAAAGCTGGGATTATTGGAATCCGTGTTTGGCTTTATAAAGGTGATAAATTCAAAAACTACACCCCAAGCTAACCTTTTTATCAAGGTTTTTTGCCAAGAAAGTATTTTCATTTTGGAATAAATTTACAAGAATTTACAAATCTAGCCTTACATTTTTTGTGAGGTTTTTTTGTTAACTGTTTATACTCAAATTACAACCAAATTCCACTGGATAAATTTGAAAAAAGTTTGCAGGTATTGGTATTAATAGTTTCAATTTTGAAAAACTAAATTTGACAATTTACAAGATTATTTAAAAATGTTAATTAACATAAAAAAAATTATGTCTACAATCAAACCAAACTACGCAGAGTTTTCTAATCCAAAACTAGCTGCTATCTACAACGCAACAAATCAGCATTACACGGAAGAAAAACAGTTTTATCTTAACTTTGCTAGGGAAATTCAAGCTCAAAAGATTATTGATATTGGCTGCGGCACGGGCCTACTTACACTAGCTCTAGCAGATTTGGGTTATGAAATGGTTGGAATAGAGCCCGCCAAAGCTATGCTTGATGTAGCTAATCAAAGCCCCAGTGCCAGTAAAGTAAAATGGATTCAGGGTGATGTACTTGCTTTGAGTGAAGAAAATGCTGATTTGGCCATGATGACGGCTCACGTTGCTCAATTCTTATTAGAGGATGAATATTTTCTAAGCTGTTTAAAATCTATAAATAAATCTTTAAAAAGTAGCGGTTATTTAGTTTTTGATAGTAGAAATACAACTATTGGGATTGAAGATCTTGGCTGGCCCACAGAAAATAAGCCCAGAGAACGTGAAGATAGTTCAATTGGAAAAATCCATTGGTGGACAAAAACTTTGAAGATAAAAGGCAACCGAGTGATGTACGAAATTCACACTCACATTCTTGATTCTAAAGAAGAATTAGTTTCTATCAATGAATTGGTTTTCCGACAAAAAGAAGAAATCGTGGAATTTTTGCAACAAGCTGGTTTTCAAATAGAAAATATTTATGGCAATTGGGATAAAAGTGAACTTTCCAGCACAAGTCCTGAATTTATCTTTGCGGCAAGGAAAAACAGTAATTAAAAATATGTAATACCAAAAGATATTGTAGAAAATCAACTCAGTGTCAGGACAAAAACAGTGAGGAGAAAATGAAACTTGACAATTTGGCGAAGTCTGTGAAGAGTCTCAAATAAGTAAAGTTCATTTTATTAAACTAATCTACATTAGATATGAAAGAATTTAAAAAATTACCCAAACTGAAAAAATGTGACAAGGTGGCCATTTTATCTCCGTCATTTGCCGCTCCGGCTGTCTGGCCTCAGGTTTATGAGCTTGGTCTAGAAAGAATTAAAAATGTATTTGGTCTGGTTCCGGTGGAATATCCAGTAACTCGCAAACTTGGAGCAAGCGGTGAGGAGAGAGCTAAAGATTTGATTGCAGCTTTTAGCGATCCAGACATAAAAGCCGTTATTTCAACTCTGGGTGGAGATGATCAAGTCACTTATATCAAAAATCTGCCGATTGAGCCTTTTTTTAATAATCCTAAACCTTTTTTTGGCTACTCAGACAATACTCATTTTCAAAATTTTCTCTGGCTAAGCGGTATTCCGTCTTTTTATGGTGGAGCTTTATTTACACAGTTTGCCATGCAAGGGGAAATGGATGAATTTACAAAAAAATATTTAGATAAAGCTTTATTTACTGATGAAACGGTGGAATTGACCGCAAGTAATGAGTTTAATGATGAAGGTTTGAGCTGGAACGATTTGGAAAACTTAACCAAAAGGCGAAAATACGAGCCAAATTCTGGCTGGTTTTGGGATGGAGAAGTGAACACTCAGGGTGTGCTTTGGGGCGGCTGCTTGGAGTCAGTGGACGAATTATTTAGAAATAATATTCAAATTCCGCATCTGGAAGATTTTAAAAATATAGTTTTGATACTGGAAACCAGTGAAGAAATTCCCTCTAAAAACTACGTCCATCGTGTAATTCGGGCTTTTGGGGAAAGAGGTTTGCTGCAAGAGGTTCAGGGAGTGTTGGTTGGACGTCCTAAAACTTGGGAGTTTGGCAATGAAAAAGAGACTTTAGAAAAAGAAGTTTATAAAAAAGAACAAAGAGAGGTTTTTTTGAACACGATCAGAAAATATAATAAGGATTGCCCAGTTATTCAAAACCTGGATTTTGGTCATACTGACCCACAGATTTGTATGCCACTGGGATGTGAAATTATTATAAATTGTAACGATAAGTCTTTAACTACCAGTTTTTAAGTTTATATGAAGAAGGTTATCAAAGTATAAATCGTCCATGTTTTATTTTTGATTTTGACCAAGACTGGAGAGTGTTTGTAATTTTTCAAGGAAAAAAGCTTACCCTTGTAGCTAACGGTGGTGGAGAATTTATAAGGTTTGATGATCAAAAGCAATCTGCTGTTTTTAAACTAACAAAACAAAAATATATTTATTTGGAAGTGGATTAATTTGATTTTAAGTTCAAAATTACCAAGTGCAGAGATGTTCTAACTCTTTAATTAAAAAAGTAAAAAACTAAAATTCTACTTATTCCAATTATTGAACCAAAGGTTGTTGGAGCTAAAGATTTTAGTGTGTGGACACAGGAGGAGAAAATTGTGATTGACAAAATAAAGGAATTTTTATAAGGTTTGAAGTACAAAAAGCTATTCACAATCTAATTAATATTTTATGACCATTTCAACATCGGAAGTTCTTTCAAATCTAATTGAGTTAATTACCAATTATAATCAAACTAGCCGTTCTACTACCAACCCCTTTATTCTGCAAAAAGTTAAAGCCAATTTTCCTGAGTGGCAGTATGATCCACAGAATTCGCTGATTCGGGAGACTGTGGCTGAACATGTAGGCAATCTACCTATAATAGCAACCTTCTTATTTCCTTATTTGGAGCATAAAATAGATATTGGTAAAGTTTTGACAATGCTAGCCATTCACGATATTGCTGAGACTGTCAGTGGAGATATTAATACTTTTGCCAAAAAGCAGACCGATAGAGATATGGAGCGACAAAATGCTTTAAAACTTATTCCAAAATCACTTATTCCTATTTTTGAAGAGTATGATGCTTTGGAAAGTTCAGAGGCTAAATTTGCTAGATCTCTAGATAAAATAGCTCCTGAATTTTTAGGTTTGATTTGCCCAAAAGAAATAACTATTGAGAGATTTAAAGTCCAGCTAAACAAAAATCAAGAAGAGATACTACCTTTGATTCAAAAACATCAAACAACATATAGCCAATTCCTATTAGACCTTTACAAAAAATAAAATATTTTCTACAATTTTGGTATGTCCCACTACAGCAACGATTTGAGGTTAAAAGTCATTACTTTTTTCAAACAAAACAACTCAAATAAA
>JBIIDY010000095.1:0-6261 GCA_044238065.1 Limisphaerales bacterium
ATTTGATTAATTTCAGCATTTTCTCTGGCATATTTTTGACTATTTTGGGAAGATTCTACGGAGATTAAACTCTCGGGCCTGAGACAAATTCCGAGTGTACCGACACCCGAATAGAGATCAATCAAGTTTTCCATTTTGCCGCAAACTGTTTGTAAATCAGTTATTACTGCCTGAAAAACAGGAATATTAACTTGAAAAAATTGATGAATATCGTATTTCAGTATTGTATCGCCAACCTTTTCCATCAGTTCCAATTCGCCAAAAGTGGCAATTTCTTTCGTAACCACAGAGGCTGGAGATTTTGGATTTGAATACACGAGACCGATTCCTTTTAGTTCGCCGCCGACCAAATTTTCAATTCCCTCAAAGTCTAAACCTTCATCTTTGACAAACAGACAAGCGACGGTTTTGTTTTCATAAATGCTGGATCTGATAATCACAGTTTTTAGATTTCTCGCCGTCAGACCGGTTTTTTGTCTCAATTTATTTAAATAATTAACGATTTTTTCGGCGGTTTGATTTATAATTTCTGGCAAAAGATGATTGTTTGAAACTGGGATTTTGCCGTGTGTTCCCCTGCGAAAAACTGCCAATCGGATTTCCTCGCTCCCGTCAATTCCATAAAAACCGTATTCAACCTTGTTTCGGTAATTGTATTCTATGTTATCGGAGTAAATTTCTAATTTTTCCAGTCCAAATAAATCAGCGATAAACTGACTTTTGATTCTGTTTTCCTCGCCGATATCCAAAATCTGCCAAGGAGCGGTAGAAATAAAATGTTCATCTTTCGGCTCTTGTCTCCACTCGGACTTTTGCAAAATATTCACGGCATTTGCGACTTTTTTCCTTTTGATAAATTCAACTTCCACCAGTTCACCCGGCAAACTATTCCAAATCTGGACTTTTTTCTCATCCGTTTCTGCCGTTCCCACTCCGTAACCTTTGGGATTTAATTCACTGATTTTGTAGATATTGGACATTGAAATTGATTATTTTGTGGTTTTATAATTTTTACTTTTTAATTCTAAATTTTTCAGGGATTATGGCCTGGGATTTTCAGAGTAAATTGCTGGTTTTATAGAGTGTATGGAATTTTTAGTTCCTCCAAGATTTCTTTGAATTTTATTAAACTTTCTTGCTTTGTCTAACCTATAAAAACCTTTGAATTAATTAATTTTTGCAGGTTTATAGATTATTTGAGTTATATTTCCTAAAATATTCATCTATTTCACTTCTTAATTCAATTCCAACTTTTTCAAAAATACCCAGTAAAGTTTGATAAGTACCAACTCCACCCAAAAAATCCCAAAATTCTTCAGCTACTTTTAGTTCTTTTTCAAGATCAAGCATTCCAGCCATTGTCCAGCGAGAATAAGGTTTTGGAGAATACGGATTATACGGAATTGCGATTATAGAATTTACTTTTGCTGATGGGTTTTTTAATAAAGTACAAGCTGTCCATTCTAGTAAAGTTCTCTTAAATTCTTTGAAACCACCTTTATTTGGTTTGGCAGTTTTTATATCAAAAAGAAATAACTCACCATCAAAAGATTCCAAAAAAACATCGACTCTTGTTGGTTTTACACTTCTAATTTTTCCAATTTGACAAACTTTTTGTATTTCTAATGTTTCTAAATTTTTGTCTGGTTTTATGTTTGCAGATGTCAAATCGTCCATTATATTTTGAATTACTCTTTGTGCATCTTCCGTCATCTGTGTTCCGATTATGTATTGAGTTTCAACTTTTTTAAATTTATATTTAGCAATTGTTAAAGCTACTGGTTCAAAAATACTTGTACCAAAATTGGTATTTAGAGAGTGAATAAAAGAAAATAAAGCCAGTCTATCTTTACCTAAAAGTCTAGTGTGAAAAGGCATATTGGCTGGCTCTGGATGATAACTTTGAAATTTGTGTCTCAAAGCATTTTTAAGAACATTTTCAATTTCGTTGGTTTGGGTGGTGGTTAAGGGCATAATGAGTTAATTTTCTATTTCTTGTTCTGCGTCAGAATTAATGTAATCTTGTAAATTCTTTTTATATTCTTGTGTTATCGGGTTTGAATATGCTCCTTTAGCACGATTATAATCTAAATTTTTAAATATGGTAATTGAGAGATCTATTGTATTTTTTAATTCTTCATCATTCCGAAGCACACTAAATAGTTTATCATAACTGTTTTCTCTTTTTTGCTCAACTTTAACTGAATAGTTTTTGGGACTTTTTAAATAACTTTCTTGAAATTGTAAATCTTCAACCAAATATCTAAATCCCATAAAAATATGGTATCGGTATTTATTGAACTCTTTGTATTTATCATCACTCAAAAGAAGTTTATCCCACTTTGTAGATAACAAACCCGAAATATAATAAGGAATAGGGTTATGGTCTTTTTGGAAAAATTTATCTTTATGAGTAGAAACTACTTTTCCAATATTTCCTGCAACAAGGTGAGGCAAATCAAAAAACATTGCCATAAAACTTTTAAGCTGTTCTTTTATTTCAATAATGCTACTTCTACTGATACTTGAATTAGAAAATTGATTTGTTCTCCTTTCGTAGTACAAGTTATCTGCTGTTTTATTTACATTATAGAAGTCTTCAAGGGTTTTTTGAAATTGAGTAATTGCAAAAAGTTGTTCTTCTGTAAATTTTGATTGGCTATTTGTTGTTAAAATTATTTCGTCTCGCAGTTCTTCCTTTTTGGTGATTACAACTTTTAACGGAATTAAAACTTTTTCTATTTCAGGAATTTCTTTGCACTCAAATAATACGTTAGAAGTTTGACAACCATTCACAATTTGATAGTTTTCAAGAATTAAAGTATTACCTTTCCCAGTATTACTGTCAGCGATAACAGTTACACCATTATTCAAAAGAGAAAATTCACTGAACTTTTTATCTTCTAATGTCTTTTTAATTCCTTGATTTATTGGGTTATCAAGCCCTGAAAAATCACGCAAATTATCATTGAAAAGACTTTTAATTTTTATTTGATTATCATCCATTATCAGATTTTTAAATTCTGAAAAAGGGATAAATCCAATATACGCCTCATCAACATCTACAATACCTGTCAATTGAATTTTATTATCAAACTTAATTATTGCTCGCAAAGGACTGATTGCTTTTTTATGAACGTTTATCAAAGTTGATTTATCGATTAAATCAATGTCTATTTTATTGAAAAGACTATACTTTTTTAATAATTCTTTTTTGATGTTTTTTGTTGTGTTAATTGTTGTTTCTGTTCCTTGCTTTTGACCTAATGAAACATACAAACAATGCAAATTAAGTTCTCTAATGTTTGCTAATTTTTTGAGTAGTTTCT
The DNA here is from genome assembly GCA_044238065.1 of Limisphaerales bacterium. GTDB lineage: Bacteria > Patescibacteriota > JACMRA01 > JACMRA01 > JACMRA01 > JBIIDY01. Next base: position 3,330 of record JBIIDY010000095.1, read on the forward strand.
TATAAATTTCTTTAGGTGCTTCAAGTTCTGCAATGTTATACTGCGGCTTGTCGGAAAAGAAATCAATTACTACATCTAAAAAACTCCCTAATTCTGTATCACTAAACCTTTCAGAAATTTTTGATTGAAGAAAAAATACATCAACCAATAAACTTTGATTTTCAAAATTATCTACTTCTTCGCTATTCAAGATTAATTTTTCATTTATACAAAAAGCAATTGTGTCAACTCCTTTTGCTTGCCCTGTGGAAACTACTTCTAAGTCTGGTTTTAATAAATTTCCGTTAACCTCTTGAGATAATAAAGTGAATGCGGAAAAGTGTTCAAACGCTTCGGACTCGTTTATGTTTGTATTGAAACCAAATTTTGCAATAAAGTTATCTAAGTGTGATTTTAATATACTGTCCATAATTTACTTCTTTTTTAAATGAAAAATAATTTCGCTGTAAGCTCCTTTGTCTTTTTCTGTGCGATTTAAAACTGGTCTTTTGTATTGATGGACAATTTTCATATTACAATTTTCAGCAATTTTTGAATATAAGCCATACTTATCATTAGCTACCAAAAAAATGTCAAAATCTTCTACTAAAAACTTTTTCATATTATTTAAAACTTCACTAATTCCTTGAATGTAGGATTCTTGAGCAATTTTACCTTGACCTTTGTAAAGTGGACCAATTTCTAGTTCGTCTTTTCTTTCAAAACCAAATAAATCGTAAGAATAAGCATGTTGCTCGTGATAATCAATCAAACCAACATATGGCGGACTAGAAAAAATACCTTTAGCTTTTTTATTTTCTAAAATTTCAGCGATTTGTGGACTTTTAGATTGTAATTCTTTGATGATATTAATATTCCTAGAATCACCTTGCAAACAAAATTGAAAAGTCTTAGTTCGTAATTTATCAAACTCTTTTAGCCTTTTTATAGTATCTTGACTATATCTTTTCCACCAACTGGCAATAGAAAATAAAGGTTTGCAAATTTTACCATGTTTAGAACAATAATAAGTTTCAATAACTGGCTCTTTGAGTGTGGCTAAATCAGCATGAGTGGTTGCTCTACATGATCTTATAGTTCGGCTCAAAATAATGGTTAATAATCTTTTTAGGTTGCTATTATCAACTTTTTTAATAAGATTAAAAGCAAAATCTATTTCTTTCCTTACAGTTTCTAAATACCATTTATCCAGAAAACTATCACTTTTAGCCTGTTTTAATTGTATATTATATTTTTTAATTAATTCGTAGTATTTACCCAAAAATTCTTGACTTTTTTTAGTACCAAATTCTATTTCATCAATTTGTTTATTTCTAACTTTATATCTAAATTCTGGAGTTGGAAAAAATTCGTTGTTAAATTTGTTTAATCCTTGCAAAAGTTCTTTTTCAAAATCTATCACATTATTTTTTTTAACAAAATTTTCTATTTCTTGAGTTATTTTATTTATTTCTATTTCTATTTCCAAAAAGTTATATTTACCAACTTTAAAATTACTAATCAAACTATTAAAAGCTGAAACATCAACTCCAATAGCATTTATACCTAGTTCTGCAGCTTGAACTAAAGTCGTTCCACTTCCACAAAATGGGTCTAAAATAATATCACCTCGCTGGAAATAGTTTTGTTTTTTAAAGTCATCTGTATGATCATCCAAAAAATATTCTACAAGCTGAGGAATAAATTTACCTTTGTATGGGTGCAATCTATGAACATGTTTGGTTGTTTCTGATTCTTTGTATTTATCAAAAGATAATTCCCAGTTTAAATCTTCACCAAGTTTGTTTTGCCAAGATTCTTTTCTTTGATGAAAAAAAGCTTTTTCGTAATATTCTAACAAATCAGATTTATAAATTTGTGTACTGCCATTTTCTCCAACTTTGCGAACCCTTCCGTATTGAATCAGATAAGAAATGTTAGAATTGGTAATGTTTTTGCCAAATAAATCACTAACAAAATGACTTGCCTCTTGGATGTTTAATAATTCCTTTTGTTGAGTATTTAGTTGTAACATAATATCAATTTGTAAATTTCTTTTGGATAATAGTAAAACATAAATAAATAGAACCCTCTGGCAAGGTTTTTAAGATTTCTTCAGAATTTCCTAGAAAAATTTGATTCATAAGATATTATATAAAAATTTAAAAAGTTCTGACAAGTTATTCTCACTCACAACTAAATCAAAATTATTTTCTAGGTTTTGTAAATGAGTTTTGTTTTCGGTAAATTCTTCATCATCGTTATCAGTCGTTACCATCAGGACTTTTATATTTTCGGTGATTTTTTGTTCTTTGAGTTTTAATTTCCAATACGGAGTTTCCGTAAATCTCTCACGAAAGCTAGTTTTGAAGCTCAAAATTGCCAAAACTTCCACTTTATTACTTTCCTCATCAAATCGGTACAAAATCAAATCTCCGTCTGGAATTAGCACAAATTCACCGTAATTTATCAAAATGGCTTTTTTGACCTCAAAAAGTTTTTCAGTGATTTTTCTACTTTTCAAATTTTTATCCTCACAAACCTCAAAGCCCAGTTCATCAGCCAATTTATCCACTCCGATTTTAATCAGTCTCACCAAAATATCACCAACCAGCGGTCGCCAGCTTTGTCTTGCAGAATTGACAGCTTCTGATGGAGTTTTACCTTTTTCCACAAATTCTTGACTTTTGGTTTCAATATATTTTTCATGATAACTTTTTAGAAACAAATCAATTCCGCTGAGGGCTTTTTGCTCGTCTTTGTCCAGTAAAAGTTGGAAATCAGTTTGAATATTTTGGAGGAAATTGGTAGAGGTCATAAATTTAAAATTTTTATTTCAAAGTAAATTGAGAAAATCTCAGGAAATATATTTTTGTCCCAAATCGTCCAGCGAACCAGAAACTATCAATGCCTCCACACTTCGTTTATTAAATCCTTGAAAACCGCTGACTCT
>JBIIDY010000096.1:0-6171 GCA_044238065.1 Limisphaerales bacterium
AATCTAAATTCTAGCCCCAAACCAAACTGCCAAAAAGCTAGCGAAAATTCCAAATTTTGCCAAATTTTCACACTTATTTTGTGAGTATATCACCCTTAATTATAGCATATTTACAATCTTTTTACCAAGTTTCGATGGTTGAGGGTAAATACAAAATATCGTTGTCAGTATAGACTCTTTTAAGATATTTATTGAATCCGTTAAAGAAAGAGACTTGGTCAGAAAAAAGTTTTTTGGCAGTTTCAGTGGCGACCGCTTGAGTTTTGGGAATGGTTATAGTTTTAGCTTTGACCTCGCTACATTCATTGGAATTATTAGCTGTGGTAAAAAGCTGGATATTTATGGTTTGTTGAGATGTAGTTTGGCTGTCAAGTTTCACACTCGGCGTACTTGGAGCAAGGGAATTTTGTTGAATAGTTATAATATTGTTTAAATTGGTATCTTTATTACCTATAATAGCAACAAATTTTTGACCTTTTTCAAATTTAAAAACAAATAATCATGGGGTTTGGTTGGAATCAGAATAGTAGTAAAGTGGTGAGTTTTTATTAATTTTATCGTTAAATTGACCAAAATTATCTAGTGAGTTGATATTCAAGAATTGAGCTAATTCTTCAGCATACCTTGGAAAGGAAAAGTCTTTCCCGTCATCATTCTGACATCGTACATTAAACAAACTTACTGGAATAGCATTACCTTTTTCATCATTATAAGCTGAGTCATTTTCAATAGAATAAATTTCTCCGTTGTAATCTCTTTTTACCATTCTATTATTTTTTACGAATGAATCATTTTTCTTAAATCTCACTGCCAAATCACACTCTTCAATAACCACGACATCATAGGTTTCATCAGCAACCAGTAGTTAGATTTCTTTAGAATTATTTTGAGAATTATTTATTTCTGTGGTTGCAACTTCAGCATTGCTTATTTCAGTTATTTCCCAAATTTTGGAGTTAGTTCCGTCTATAAATTCACGAGCTTTGGCAGAAATTTTAATTTTATCCTGTTTTTCTTCATAAAAAACTCCACTATCCGCTTTCTCAAAATTCATTTTGACATTTAATTTAGCAATTTTATCTGAAACTGGTTTGAAAGCGTAATAGACTTGACATTCTTGACTAGGGCAATTGCCTATAGTAGATAGCCCATAAAAACCACCAAGTCCGTCATTAGTCAAACTTAATCGCAAGTTATTAATGGTTTTGGTGTTTCCTGTATATTTTTTGCTTATATTTTTTTGTGAATTATCTTGAGAATTTTCCCCAGTTCTCCTGACTTCAAAGTTTTCAATTATTTTTGTTGCTTCGTTGAGCCAAGTTCCTTTCATCAGATTTTTATCAAAGCTGTCCACCGTAAAAGTCCCAGTTTTTTGATTGTCAACAAATTCTTCTAAAACGGCAAAACTACCACCGGTTCTTGCATTTATTTGCCTTATTCCTATGGATTTACTTTGCGAACCATAGGTGTAATAACCAACTTTTTGTCCCATTTTGTCACCACTCATGTCTAAATCTGTCAGATACATTTCAATCTCGTTATTCCCAATTTTTCCAACAAATTTAGTTCCTTTTAAGTCCGGAATTGCTGGTTTTGAAGTTTGCTGGCTGGAACTGAAACTACTAGAATTTGCCAGACTTGCCACATTCTCACTCTTTACCACAATTTCCTTATTCGCCTCGTTTTTCACTAAAGAATTGAACTGGAACTGGATTTGGTTGAAGTTCACTGTTGGCTTATTATTAACGAGACTGTTTGTCAAAATAAAGGTTTTACCTGCGTATTCAAAAATTATCATTGCTTCGGAATAGCTATTTTTTTGCTGATCCGTTCCAAAACCTACAAGACTTTCACGGATATTTTCTAAATTTGATTGAGTTACAAACCAGCCATATTTTTTGAGCAATTCTTCTTTGGTTGTGTTAGTAAATTCACGATTATTATTTTGTAATTTAATTTTTACCTCATCTCTTGTTCCGCACAAAATGTTCAAACCTGTATTATTTATATTTTTTTGCTCATTTTCAAAACTTAAATAAAATGAATTTGGACTGTAAAAAGTGTTTTCTTCTGGGAGATTATCCAAGTCTAAATCATCTTTCGGCATAGAAATGTCCAACAGAGAAGGAGTCGGTATGTCAGCTTCTTTCATGTTTGATTTGATATTATCGCCAAAAGAAGTAAAAAAGAGGTTTTTATTATCGGCATTCTTGGGATACTTCACGCTTAAATCGCATTTATCCATGCTGACAACATCATTATTTCCATCAGGCTTCAGAGCTGTGTAAGGATTTTTGTCAACTTGTTTATTAGCAAAAAAGTTAGAGGCAATTGTGCTGGGTCTATATTCCACAGGAGCGACGAGCTGGGCAGCGGAGGCAGAAACGGCGGTTAAAGCGATGAGGCAAATGGCAGTGGCAGCGATAGCGTTTTTGGTTACAAAATGGACAAAGTTGAGGTAGTTGGTGTGTAGAGACATAAAAAATGTAGGGTAAAGCTGATAATACTTTTGTTTGTAAATACGGTATTTTTGGGCTTTTGTAATTCTATATTCCGTGTCAATATTGAGCCAAGCTGCCATAAGATCCTCGTCAATTTCAGGATTAATTTTGGGCAAAGTGGGTTTGGACATAAAATTGGAAGGTGATAAAAAAGAAAGCAGATAACAATAAACTAGAATAAACTGTATTTTGAAAACTTGCAAGTTTCTACTAGTATAGTTGCTCAAGGGTTGGTTTTGTTACAAAAAAGATCAGACGGTTTTTTTAATCAGTGTTTTTTTATTGACAAGGATTGGTTTTTACTTGAATTATTATTTTACAACAAATCTACTTGACAAACTTATTTGACAAAGTCACTTAACAAATCTAATTTTTATCAAAATCTATGTCTCCCGAAATTGCCAAATATCATCAAGAACTGGAAAAAATCAAAAACTTTGGGGGCGACAAAAAAGAAACGGCAATTAGAACAGCTTTTCAAAGGCTTCTTGCCAGTTATTGTCAGTCCAAAGGTCTTCTTTTGGTCACAGAATTGGAATACAACAAAACCCACAATTTTCCGGATGGCACGGTCAAAGACGCACTTCGCCTAGATTGGGGCTGGTGGGAAGCCAAAGATGAAGATGATGATTTGGACAAAGAAATTAGCAAAAAACTTGCCAAAGGTTATCCCAGTGACAACATTATTTTTGAAGATTCCCAAACAGCGGTTTTGTTTCAGTCTGGAATGGAGGTTTGGCGAATTGAGATGAAAAATAGCGAAAATCTAGATAAATTGCTCAAAAAATTCTTAGAATATCGCCGTCCCGAGGTGGTGGATTTTGGCTTGGCGATTGATAATTTTAGGCAAAATGTGCCGACGATTGTCAGTAGTTTGCGAGAATTGATCTATAAAGCTCAAGAAAATCCAGAGTTTCAAAAAAATATTGAAGGTTTGTTAGAAATTTGTCGCAATTCTATCAATCCAGAGCTGGAAATGGAGTCAGCTATTGAAATGTTAATTCAGCATATTTTGACAGAGGAAATTTTTAGTTCCATTTTTGGAGAGAGTCAATTCCACCGAGAAAACAACATTGCCAAAGAGCTGGACAAGGTAGAAAAATCTTTCTTTTTTGGCAAAACCAAGCGAGATTTATTGACCCAAATTGAAAGTTATTACAACATTATCAAAGCCAAAGCGGCGGCGATCGCTGATCATCACGAAAAGCAAAAATTCCTCAAAGTGATTTATGAGAGTTTTTATCGCAATTATAACCCTGAAAAAGCTGATACTTTGGGCATTGTCTATACTCCAAACGAGATTGTCAATTTTATGGTTAGGGCTTGTGATAATTTGGCAGGTCAATTTTTCCAAAAAAACATGGCGGACAAAAATGTCAAAATTCTAGATCCTGCAACAGGGACTGGTACTTTTATTACCGAAATTATCAACTTTTTACCCAAAAATACTCTCAAACAAAAATACAAAGAGGAAATTTTTTGTAATGAAATTGCGATTTTACCATATTATGTAGCTAACCTTAACATTGAATACACTTACAAGCAAAAAATGGGCGAATACGAGGAATTTAACAACATTGCTTTTGTGGATACTTTGGACAATTTGGGTTTTGGAGTGGATGGAAAAAGTTTGAAAAATGCTTTGTTTGGGTCAATTAGTGCTGAAAATCTGGAAAGAATCAAAAGGCAAAACGAGCAAGAAATTAGCATAATTATCGGTAATCCCCCATATAACGCCAACCAAATGAATTTTAATGACAATAACGCCAACCGTGAATACAAAGAAGTTGACGAGCGAATCAAGGTAACTTATATCAAAAATTCCACTGCCCAAAAAACCAAGCAATATGATATGTACAAACGATTTCTTCGGTGGAGTAGTGATAGGATTAGCACGGACGGAATTGTAGCAATGATCGTTAATCGGGCTTTTATTGACGCACGGCAAGATGACGGTTTTCGGTGGTGTGTGGAATATGAGTTTGATCAGGTTTTTGTGGTGGATTTGGGTGGCGATGCTAGAAAGGGTGACAAAGATAAGAGCGTTTTTGACATTCAGTTGGGCGTGGCGATTTTGTTTCTGGTGAAGTGTGAAAATAAAAAAAGTATTGGTAATGGAAAGCTCCCAGCGAGAATAAATTATCACAAAATAACGAGTATCAAAAAAGACGACAAACTTTTGGAACTGGCAAATAGTGAGATTTATGAAATTCCATTCCAGCGGATACAACCTGACAAAAAGAACAATTGGCTCAACCAAACCGACAACGACTGGCAAAGTCTGATGCCGGTGGCGAGTAAAAGCAAAGAAGTGAATAGTGTTTTTGGTTTATATTCCAACGGGGTTGCGACTAATCGTGATTTTTGGGTTTATGATTTGGACAAAGCAAATTTGATCAACAAAGTCCAGTTTTTTATCAAAGAATACAATGAGAGTTTGGAAAGATGGGAAAAATTAAAAAAATACCCCCAGTCTTCGACTGACCCCTTGAAAGGGGTACTTGAGATTGCTGATTCCAAGTGTCCCCCGCTAGAGGGGGTGGCAACGAAGTTGACGGGGGTTTTTAATACACTTCAAGTTGGCGACGGCATTTTAAGCGACAAAATCAAATGGAGTAGGGATTTGTTAAACAAATTAAAGCGAGAAAAAAAATTGGAATTTGACGAAACCAAGATTGTCCGTTCGCAATACCGTCCTTTTGTGGAAAAATGGTTTTATGCTGAAAAAATAATGAACGATGTTTTGACTCAAAATCACTACGATATGTTTGGCGAAAATTTTGATTTGGAGAATAAGGTTATTCAAATAAGTTCGTTTAATAATTTAGTTTGTTTGACAAGTGTTATTAGTAATAAGTTTGACGCAAATAATTCAACGGTTTTATTCCCCCTCTACCGCTATCAAAAAGACGAAAATGGAAAATTGGAAAAGATTGAGAATATTACCGACTGGGCTTTGGAGCAGTTTAGGTTGAGGTATAATACCCCCGTCAACTTCGTTGCCACCCCCTCTAGCGGGGGACATTTGGAACCAAGTAACACAAGTACCCCTTTTAAGTTTAGTGAACCAGAAAGTACCCCTTTTAAGGGGTCAAATTCGCAGAATTTGGGGGTATCACAGAATTTGGAGATATTCAAATACCCAATCAACCCAAAACTAACAGAAAGAGCTAAAGAAATGGCAAAAAATATGACAAAAAGCGAAAAGAAGGTTTGGTTTGATATTCTCAAAAAATTGGATACAAAATGGGTTAAACAAAGGATTATTGGCAGTTATATTGTTGATTTTTTCTGTTTTGAAATAGGCTTAGCGATAGAAATTGACGGAGAAAGCCACGAGGGTCAAATGGAATATGATCAAACTAGAACTGATTTTTTGAACAGTCTTGGCATTAAAGTCATTAGATTTACAAATAGTGAAGTTTTGAATAATTTGCAGGGCATTTTTGACCGAATAAAGGTGGAAATATCCATGCTCTTAATACAGGCTAATACCCTCGTCAACTTCGTTGCCACCCCCTCTAGCGGGGGACATTTGGAACCAAGTAACACAAGTACCCCTCTTAGAACCTGTCCTAAATCTCTAAACTTGTTAAAAACTAGAAATAATTTTAAGATTTTTAAATGCCTTATTTAACAGATTTAACCCTAGAGCAATTCAAACTTATTG
>JBIIDY010000097.1:0-6097 GCA_044238065.1 Limisphaerales bacterium
TTTTATTTGAGCTATTTTGTTTGAAAAAAGTAATGACTTTTAACCTCAAATCGTTGCTATAGCGAGACATATTTAAACTGTAGAAAATATTTTACTTTTTGTAAAGGTTTAATAGGGATTAGCTATAATACCAAAAATTTTAAGACAAGACTCCTATCTTGATTCAACTCCTTGAATTTTAAGACAATTTTTCAAGTGAAGCTTCTTATTTCTAAAAAACAATAAAACTCCCACGAAGGGAGTAATATTCAATTGAGTATTCAATTAGTATCAAGCTATTTGATAATTTTACTGATAATTCCAGCGCCGATTGTGCGACCACCTTCACGAACCGCAAAACGCATTCCATCTTCCATCGCAATTGCTTTTTCCAAAACAACCTTAACTTTGATGTCTGTATCTCCAGGCATTGCCATTTGTCTAGATTCATCTGTAAAGGTAATTACACCAGTTACATCAGTTGTGCGAATGTAGAATTGTGGTTTGTATCCGCTCAAGAAAGCTGTGTGACGACCACCTTCATCCTTAGTCAAAACATACAAAGTTGCTTCAAATTCGGTATGAGGAGTGATAGATTTTGGTTTAGCAAGAACTTGTCCACGTTCAACTTGATCTTTGTTGATTCCACGAAGCAAAAGTCCAGCGTTATCTCCAGCCATTCCTTTATCTAATTGCTTGTTAAACATTTCAATTCCGGTAACAACTGAAACTTGAGTGTCCACCAAACCTACGATTTCAACTTGGTCGTTAAGGTTAACAGTTCCTCTTTCAATTCTTCCAGTAACAACAGTTCCACGTCCTGTAATTGTGAATACACCTTCAATCGCCATCAAAAATGGTTTGTCAGTATCACGAACTGGTTCCTCAATGTATGTGTCAAGAGTGTCAAGAAGTTCTTTGATTTTTGGAGCCCATGTTGGATCGCCTTCCAAGCCCTTTAGAGCTGAACCTTCAACGATTGGGGTGTTAGCGTCGTAGCCATTTTTCTTCAAAAGATCCCAAATATCTTCTTTAACCAATTCAATCATTTCTGCATCGTCAACCATATCACACTTGTTAAGGAAAACAACGATTTTTGGAACTCCAACTTGGCGAGCCAACAAAATGTGTTCACGAGTTTGAGGCATTGGGCCGTCGGTTGCAGCAACTACCAAGATCGCAGCGTCCATTTGAGCGGCACCTGTGATCATATTTTTGACGTAGTCGGCGTGTCCTGGACAGTCAACGTGAGCGTAGTGTCGTTTTTCAGATTCGTATTCTACGTGGGCAGTGTTAATCGTAATACCACGTGCTTTTTCTTCTGGAGCTGAGTCAATTTCGTCAAATTTCTTAGCTGCGTTTCCACCGAACATAGATGAAATAGCGGCTGTTAGAGTAGTTTTACCATGGTCAACGTGACCGATTGTACCGATGTTAACGTGAGGTTTGGTTCTAGAAAATTGCTTGTTTGTAGCTGGAGCTGCCATAATAAATAATGCTTAATATAAATTAAAAAATGATAATCTAACTAGTGAAAGAAAAAATAAACCTTGTCAAGCAAAAATTTTAAAATCCCAAATCAACTTTCAAAACAATCAAAAATCCCTACCATTTTTCCCAATTTTTTCCCTAATTTTACTTAGCAAACTGAGTTCAATTTTTTATTCAATTCACTGTTTTCACTATTTCAAACTTCCTCATCGTTTCCCAAAATAATTTCTTTAACTAGGTTTTCTTCCATATTCTGTATGAATTTGTAAAAATTTTGCTGATTGAATTTTTGACTATTTTTCCACCCATTTTCATCAATCTTTTCCCAAGATAAAATCCCAAGCTAGTTTTTTAATAACTGTAAAAATTATGGAACTTTGGCAAAAATTTAATATCACAAAAATAGTTAAGTTCAAACCATAAAATTAAAAACTTAAAATCAGCAAAAAAATAATCCCAAAGATTTCAGGTTAAAAAAATAAGAGAGAAACAAAGAAAATCTATATTTTGAAAAGCTAGAAAATTCGTAAAAATTCTAAACCTACCAAAATCAATGTTTCAGCTTTAGTCAATCTTTCCCAAAAATTCGTGTAAAAAACTGGCTCTATGATTTGATCTATGATTTGAATTAATACCAAAAAACATTAGAAAATCATTCTCAATCATCTTTGTCAAAATCAAACTGGACAAAATATTAAAAACAATCCAGAGTTCTGAATAGCTAAAACTATCAGAAATATACGACCAATTTAAAAACACTCACTCAGTTTTTATTTTTTCTCTTTTGGTTAATTTCCCAAGTATTTTAACAAGTCTAAACCCATCCAATTATGCCTTATCAATCTCGCCCAAACACCTCAAAAAATAGATCCAAATCATCCCCGCAAACCAACAAACCTTCCAAATTTGGACAAAAAGGTTCCAGAGATTTTCAAAAGACGGAAAATTTTACACCCAGATTTGGCACACAAGCTCCCAAAAGAACTGGTAAATTTCGCAAAGTCTATAAAAATGATCGCAGAAATCAAGATAATTTTGTAGAAGGTGCTAAAAGTAGTGTAGCTTTCCAAAAAAATGACAAAAAAGACTTTGTAAAGCCAAAGTTTGGGAAAATTTCTCCAAGCGAAAAACAGGAAAATTATTCGGGCGACGGTGAAGAAAAAAGAAGGCGATCCAATAAAAATACTTGGCAAACTGGGAGAATTATAGAAAAACGCTTGGCAGGTAAAGATGTCGGAAAATTCGTCAAAAGTAGCGGACAAAAAAGTGGTGGAAAATACGAACAATTAGATTCTAGAAAGACCAAGAAAATTCGTAATACTCATTCCAAAAAGCAAATAGAAATAACGGAGTCGGTTGAAACAGAACAAAATTTGGAAACTGGAAATAAAAAAGTTTTCCCAAAAAATTCCACTAATTTTAGTCCGAGATTTAAAAATGATAAGAGTTTTTCAAAAAATCCTAGAAGGGAAAAAATAGGCAGTGAAACTGGGAAATTCCACAAAAATATACAAAAACTAGGCGATAAAAAATTCCACAAAAATCGTGAAATGGAAGACTTAGAAAAAGAATTTGATTTGGAAGATGGGCTCAAAAATGAGTTTCAAAATGAAAATGGTGATGTAAAATTACTCCAAAAAAGTTTGCGTCAGAGTCTCAAAATCATTGCCAAAAATGCAAAAAATCAGACAGTTCAATCTAAAATGGAAAATTATGATTCGGCGATGGCAATGGAAATTAACCCCCAAAAATACGAAAACACCAAAACTGACGAAGCCAAAAGAGCTCACAAAAATGCCTTAAAAATCAAAAAATTACTCAAAAAACAAACGCAAAAAGTTAAAACTCAAAAATTCTTGGAAAGTAAATTCAAATAAAAAAGTTGAAATAAAAATTCATAAATGATCAAAAAGCTCTAGTGATTTCATTTTAGTGACCAAAGTTTAGGTAAAAAATTGCAGATTATGCCTAATTTACAACCAAAAAATCCAATTTATCAAAACTTTATCAGACCCAACTCCTTACATTCAAAAATAAGCTTTTTTTTTAGAGTTAATAGTCAAACCCAACATAAATATCTGCTCTACAAAATTCTTTTTTGCTTTATAGATTGCAGGCTTTACAAATACTAGATTTAAATTTAACTATAAAAGTCAAACAAGCTACCAAATATTTAATCAAAAATTTCAAAACATCTTTCAAAAAATTATACTAAAACATGTCTTTCACCAACAATTCTAACCAAAACATCAAACCAGAAAACCTAGAAAATCAAAACAATCTTCAAAACCAAAATGAAAACCAAAATGTGGTTCAAAAAACAACCATTCAATCATCCAAATTGCCTCAAGTGGTTATTCTGTATGGTCCACCAGCTTCTGGAAAAGGAACTCAAGCCGACTTCCTCAAAAAACTTTTACCCGATTTTTACCATTTAGATTTTGGCACTGCCTTGCGAAATTTTGTGGTAGAAAATTTGGGAAATTACTTTGATCCAAGCGTCAATAGCCGAATTGCTGAAGAAATTCAAAGCCCAGAAATTCAAAAATTCTTATCAGAAAAAAAACCTGAAAAAACCAAAACTCAAACAAGCGAAGAAAATTCCGCAATTAATTCTACAATTTCCAAAGGGCATGGTGGAAGTTCAAAATTGGATAAATTGGAAGCTGATCAAAACATAAGTCCAAAAGTTCGTGCTTATCGCGTTTGGCGGTCTATAAGCCATTTTGAAGCAGTTTTATTCGAAGATTTACAGTTTGTGGTGGAAAATAAATTGGCAGAAAAAATCCAAAATAACCAAAAAATAATTCTGGAAGGGCCTGGTCGCAGCGTCCTAGAAGCCCAGTGGCTATCCAAACTTTTTGCAAATCTGGGGCTAGAAATCGCCATTTTTCACCTTTACATCTCACCATCAGAAACCGTCAAACGCTCGGCAACTCGTTTTTATGTTCACGGGGTAGAAAAGCCTTTTTCATCATATAAAATCGCCAAAGAAAATTCTCAGGGATCCGAGCCATACCGCAGACCAGAAGACGATGATAGCGACGGAATTATGAGTCGTTACAATAGACTTTACGCCGATATTTTTGCCCAAATTATCAGTATTTATCAGCTTTCTGCCCTTGCCAAAGTTTTGACCGTGGACGCCCACCAGCCAATGGAAAAAGTCTCGTCCGTCCTTCAAGAATACCTTGTCAAATGGTACGAATAAATTTTGGTCAATTCCCAAGTTACGAAACCTCAAAACCACCCCAGTCAAAGATTTTTGGAGACTTCAGTTAATTTTATTTTTGAGATTTTTTCATTCTAAACTTTTCAGGGATTAGGGCTTGAAGCTCTTGTTCAAATTATTGTTTTTCGTCTAAAAATACTTCCTTTTGTTTTTGGGTTGGTTTAGCTTTGATTTCAATTTTTGGAAAATCTATTTTATTTTCTTTTAAATCTTCGTAAATTTGTTTAGCCAAACAATAGGCAAAATTAACAGGCACGGCATTGCCAATCATTTTGTAACCATCAGCTATATTTTGGTATTTAAAAACAAAATCGTCAGGGAAAGTTTGTATTCTAGCACATTCACGAACAGATAAACGGCGGTAAAGTTCTGCTTTTTCTGGAACAAAAATCCGTTTATTTTGCTCTACAAAAAGCATCTTTGGAGCTTGTGGGTGAAGTGGGGCATGCCTACCACCAGCTTGAATTGTAAAACTTGGCTCTTCCCAACCTCTTACACGATTTCTGGACATATAAATAGTTGAAAAACCACCAGTCATATATTCATGGTTAACAAAACTCAAATCTTTTTCATCATTAGCTTTATTACCTTCTGTCGCAGGCTTAGCTAATCGTAAATCGTAAATTGCATCTTTTAATTTTGGTCTTTTTGGACTTGTTTTTGGAAATTCAAATTTTTTATTCAAACTTTTATGATAACCAATAATAATTACCCTTAACCTGTCTTGCGGAACATCGTAATCATTAGCGTTTAGGGGCTTGTAGGAAAACATAGACTCATTATTTTTAATATCCAATCAAAATTATCCCTTTCAGCGGTAAATTTAGGCGACTACTAATATAAAGAGTCTCTAAAAATGTGTTAATTTTTTTAAAATCATCATGTCCACGATAATCATTTCTAACCGCAATTGCCAAATATTCAACTCCGTGCATCATGCAAGCCTGAAAAATATCTTTCAAAAATTGGTAATTATCAACAGCTCTTCCCGCTTCAACTTCAAGTACTATTTTACCATCAACGGTTACAGCGTCAGCATCAAAAGATTTGTCAATCGTGTTGTTCAAACCAAACAAAACAGGAATTGAAATTTTAGAACCTCTTGATTTTCCAGTCTCTACATTCATCGGAACTTTCTCAAGGTGTTCTTTTAGTATTTCCAAAACCTCGTTGCTTGAATATGTGAACTTTGGTGATTCTATCAAATCATTACACAATACAAAGCAGTCCACTATTTTTTGAACATCTGAATTAACGCCCATTGATCTAGGAAAAAATTGATATCGTATCATAAAACTTGGTTTATTACTAAATTTTTTAATTGTTCATTTGGTAAATAAATTTCGTCATCTTCTACAAAAAAGAAAATTTGCTCATCAATAGTGTTAGCTTCTG
>JBIIDY010000098.1:0-6096 GCA_044238065.1 Limisphaerales bacterium
CATGCTTTGAGAAATTAAAGAATAATTTCAACCTTGCTTGTACCAAACGAAGATCAAAGTTAGGTTTTATTTTTAATATTTTACTAGCTGTTTTTGGCTTATTAATAAGGTAAAGTCAAGTTTCAATTGTTCGGGGTAATTTACTCTTTCTTTTTTATTTGAGTTTCCCCGTTTGTTCGTCAATTTCATCCAAAGCTCGTCCAAAAATAGTTAAATGCCTCGCGTAGCCCAAATCTGGATTTTGCCCATCAAAATGGTTTTGATAAATTTCCAAAAACTCCTTTGCCGTCAACCAAACTTCCTGCAAATTGCTGTCTTTTTCCTCCTCTGACAGGCTGATTTCCTTTCTTTCCATAGAACCCAAAACCACCAAAAAACCAGTATCGGACAAGTAGCGGTGAGTTGCTTTATCGCTTGATAAATAGGAAATAATCGGCAAACCAAGTTGATCTTTGATTTCAAAATCGGTATAGCCCAATTCTTCCTCAATTTCCCGTCTTAACGCTGTTTCTAAGTCTTCGCCGTCCGTGCCTCCTCCTGCCCAAAAAGGCAAATTATCCATTTTCACCAAGCAAAAACGCTTACTTTCAGGATCAAAAATAACTCCACGCACATTTTGACGAGGTTTTTCCAATTCGTTCCCAGCAGGTCTTCCAAAAACCATATTTTCTGCAGTTCCCAAATTTAGTTTGGTTAGAATTTGTTCAATGATTTGCCTTTTTTGTTGCTTGCTGATTTCAAATCCACTTAGCCCCCCCCGTAAAGTTTCTGTCATAATATTGGAAAAAATGTTGAAAAAAAAGAAAATTAAAAGATGAGTAAAATACAACTGAGTTTTTGGTATTTGTCAAATTATTAGAAATTGAATTTTTGAGAAATCACTTTTGCTTGTATGCTTTGTTTCATTTCAAAGTCAAGATGACGAAGTGAGAGTGCCATACCCAAACCCGCATCAATTTTGACAGATAACCAACAGAACTCCCCCGTCTCTACGAGACACCCCCCATCGCCTACGGCTCAACACATTTTCTTGGGAGAAAATATACAAGGTGGGAATTTCCTAAGTAATTTTCCTAAACAATTTTGTCAATTTTGGTCTGGATTTAAATATGGAATATTTTTTTGACAACTTTATTATTTTAATTTTTGTTTGATTTGAAAGATATTTTCAGTTATTTTAATTTTTCAATGTTTATAACAAGCGTTTAAAAACAAAGTTATTTCAATTATAATTTCAACCACATTTCAACCAGAATAATCACAGCTTTTTATGCCAATTAATCAACTTTTAGAATTTTTACAAACAGAGCTAGGCGAGCTAAACTGGACGATTTCACCAGATTTAAATTTGGGAATTATTTCCACTAACGCCTTTGAAATCAATAAAAATCAAGCTAAACTTGCCACTTTAATCCAAAAACTAGAAAAAAACCAAACCAACTCTGATAATGAAAATTTCCAAAACCCAGCAGACTTAGCTAACTTTTTGACGAAACTGCTTCAAGACTTTTTACCAGATATGAATATCAAAGCCACCGGCCCCTATATCAATTTGGATTTGAAAGATGAAAAATGGAAGAACCTTTTGGAAAAGTAATTTTTTATTAAATATGTCTAGCTCAAGCAAATTATTAGGAATGTTTGGAACTTACGGCGTAGCTGGGACTTTTTTATCTCTGTCAATTGTCGGATTGATTTATTACTTGCCAATGACTTATTTTTTCTTGGAAGGCTTTTGGAAAGAGAAAAATTATTGGATGTTTGCACTTGGTCTTTATTATGCTCTAGTCATGTTTTTAGCAATTATTTTTGGTTTTTATTGGGCTTGGCTGAAATGGTAGCTTTAACTTCTAAATATGAAAATAGACAAAAAAATAATTTTAATTTGTAATCTTAACATTCAATTTCTCAAAAATTTCAAAGAAAATTCCCAACCTTAATATGTCTCTTTTACACAATTTAACCCAAAAAGCTGGTCAATATCAAGAGTTTCAATCACCAAATAAAGCCACTTGGTGTAGCGGTTGCGGTAATTACGGGATTTTTGCGGCGATTACACGGGCTTTGACTTTGAGCGGGCTTGATCCTCACAATGTTTTGATGTGTTTTGATGTGGGTTGTAACGGTAACGGAAGCGATAAAATCAACACTTACACCATTCACGGCCTTCACGGGCGATCTTTGGCTTTGGCTCCAGCTTGTGCGATGTCTAACCGTAAAATTCAGGTAATTGCCACTGGCGGCGACGGCTCCACTTTTAGCGAGGGCATAAACCACCTCATTCACGCAGTTCGCAATAATTATAAAATGCTGTTTATTTGCCATAATAACAATAACTACGGACTAACCACCGGACAAGCCAGCTCCACTACCAAGCCCAAAAATGCTATGAACTCAAGCCCGTTGGGTAATTTGAGCGAGCAATTGAATACTTTGCAGCTAATTTTGGGACTTAATCCGTCTTGGGTGAGTAGGTCTTTTAGTGGGGACATTAAACATATGACCGAAATGATCCAGCAGGGACTCTCGCACAACGGTTTTGCTTATTTGGAAATTATGCAGGTTTGCCCGACTTACAACAAATTCACCCCGCAAGACTGGTACTGGGACAAAATTATCAAAGTGGAAACACTGGAAAAGGAGGAAAACTACGATAACACCGACATTTGGCAAGCTCGCAAACTTGTGGATAATTTGGATGAAAAGTTGGCAATTGGGCTAATTTATCACAACCCAAAAATGGAAGATTATTTATCCAAAACCAACCGTGGTAAAATAGACACTGAATTGACTGAAGAAGTCCAAAGATATGATATTAGTGAGCTTTTGAGAGAATTTGCTTAACAAGATTATATTTTGACAAAGGTTTTCACATTACTTAAAACTAACAAGATTTTCTAAATGTCTTTATGAATTGCCAAAAGCAAAAAACTGCCAACATCGTTATAAATACAGCCAAAAATAGCGGTAAAATCCAATAAATTTGATATTCTTTGGGATCAGCTTGAACAAAAAGCGGTAAATCCAGCAGGTTGCTTTTATCAATTTGATATCCATCCAAAAGCTCCTGATCGGTTAAAGTAAAGTTGGCAAAATCGGGCAGGGAAATGTCTCCATTATTAGATGAGGAAGGTGACGAGTTTTTTTGGTTAGCTTGACCTTGCTTTAGTGTTGCCAAAATTTCGGGTTTTTTGACGGCCAAATTCAAATTACGGACATCCTTTTCCATTTTTATCAAATTCAGCCCTTTTTGAGTATTAGCACTCGGTACTTGGACAAATATTTTACTTGGAATAGGATTTTTTTGCCGTTTATAATACTCTATGGATTGGTTATCACTTTGCAAGACAAATCTAAAACCGTCTTTGTTGGTAATGACATCAAAATTTTTTTTGGAGCCCAAATCTAAATTATCAGACAATTTGGAATATAGTACCGAACCCATCATTGGTTTTATATCGTAATAAGTCAAATCTTCTACTTTTTGCAAATCAGTTTGGAAAATTTTATTTTGATTAAGATAGTTAGTATTTGGGAATCGCAACAATTCTTCCCAGTTTTTGTCCAAAACTTGAGCCCGATTAAATTCATCTTGAGGTAAGTCTCGAACTACAAAAATGAGCGGTAAAAACAATGAAAACGACAAAATACCAGCTGTGAGGCACAAAATTTGATTAGAAATACGAAACATAGTTCTAAGAATTTAACATAGTTTTTAGTTTTTGTCAAAATTAGACCTCTCATCTTAAATAAATAAACCCAAACGCTGGAAAAGTTGAAAACGAGTTTGACAAAATTTTATTTTGGATTTTTATTAAAGAATATGTTTTCCTCCGTTCCCGTCTCCCATTTTATTGATTTTGAAGGACAAAAATTAGAGCTTCAAACTGGACTTTTAGCCAAACAAGCCACCCAAGCCGTTCTCGCCAAAATTGGTCAAACTACCGTTCTTGCAGCTGTAGTCGTTGGCAAAGAAAAAGGTGGTGATTATTTTCCACTGCAAATTGTCTATGAAGAAAGACTTTACGCCGCTGGTAAAATCAAAGGTAGCCGTTTTGTCAAACGAGAAGGCAAGCCCACAGATAACGCCATTTTGACTGGTAGAATGATTGACCGCTCTTTGAGATCTCTGTTTAGCCCGTATTTACGCACCGAAGTTCAGGTTGTGATTACGGTTTTGAGCCTTGACAATGTCAATCCACCGGACACTTTGGCTGTACTTGCTGCGAGCGCTGCTTTGACACTTTGCGGTTTTGCCAAAAAAGAAACTGTGCCAAAATTTGACTTTTGCAGTCCCTTGGAAAAAAAACTCCCCAAAAATCCAGAAATTAGAGAAAGAGCTGTGGCTTTAATTCAGGTTAAAAACACCCAAAAATTTATCAGCTTTGTCAAGAATAGTACCGATAGCGACGAAATTTATAAGTTGGGTTATTTTTTGCCGGGTGGTAAGTTAGAAAATAGCGAAAATTCAGTTCAAGCAAGTCAGCGAGAGACTTTGGAGGAGCTGGGAATTGATAATTTGGAGCATTTGGGTAGTCTTGGAAAGTGTGAAGTGAGTCTACCTTACAACCAAAATATCAGTCAAGGTGTAGAGCATTACGAATGGTTTGAAGTGGAAGCTAGAGCTTTGGAAAATTTGGTAAAATCAGAAAAAGATGAACAAGACTGGGAAATAAAACTGGTAGAAATTGACGATTTACGAACTAACAACTGGCCACAATTAAATATGATTTTAGACAGGCTGGAAGATTTTATGTTGGAAAAAGAGCTAGATTTGGTTAAAAAAACAACTTTAAATACAAATTCAGCTGATTTGACTGGCGAAACTTTCAACCAAAATGCGGAGTCAAGCGCTTTGTTTTCCAATAGCTTACTAAATCACATTCAAAAGTTAGAAAATACACCGATTTTTAATGGCCCAGTATCCAGTGTACGTTTGGGCTTGGAAATAGAAAATTTGGGAATTTTTTGGCAAAAGGAAGTGGAGGAAGTTTTGACAGAAATCAAAAATGTGTCAACGGACGGACTAAATTTACCTGAAGAAATGGAGCAAAAATTAGCTGGAATAATGACGGAAATTGGGCAAACTTTAGACAAAAATAAACCCGAAGAACTAGAATATATTAGAGTAATTGGCAACCTCTTGGGCAAATTCCAACCAAAACTCGCCATCAAATTCAAAGAAATTTATAAAGGCACTACGAGGTTTAGCAAATCTGAAATTTGGGCAAAATACCCCCTAAAATATAACTTTATCACAAATCCAAGCTACGAAGCTCAAACTCAAAGTCAATTAGATTTGGTTGTTTCGGGTAACGGGCAAAATATCGTAATGGTGGAATGCGGCGCCAAAATTATCCCAGAAAGTATTATCGGTGAAGGTTTTGACCTAGCTTGTGACAAGCTCCAGATTTTGACAGATTTCCAAAGCGAATTTATCCAAAAATACCAACAAAACTAACATTGAAAAAATAAGTAATCCAAAGTAATTTGAAAAAAAATAAAATTTGGTAAATATTAACAATGTAGCGGCGACCACTGCATCGCCATTTGTTTAACTTTATTTGGATTGTAAAGCGAAATTTTAGACTACAATTTAAATTTACTAAATTCCAAACTAAATTTTTATAGCCATTTCAAAAATTTATTATGAGTAATAAAAACAAGTCAAAAAAAGAGGAAGCTGTTGCGGGGGGTGAAAATGAAAACTTGGAAAAACAAACTTTGGCAAATGGGGAAAATTCTCAAAACTCCCAAGAAAACAAGATTTTTGACTGTCAAATTCAAGTTCGCTATCATCAAGAAATCCAAAATTGCCAGGTTGAAATCCTTCCAAACGGCGATGCTTTGGTCACTTTTCAAAAACCAGTCAAGGCAGTGGCAGTTGGACAATCAGCAGTTTTTTATGATGGGGAATTTTTGCTTGGTGGTGGAATTATTGACGAAATCTTGGAGTAAAAATAACTAAATACCCCGAACCATTGAAACTTGACTTTACATTATTAATAAGCCAAAAACAGCTAGTAAAATATTAAAAATAAAACCTAACTTTGATCTTCGTTTGGTACAAGCAAGGTTGAAATTATTCTTTAATTT
>JBIIDY010000099.1:0-6051 GCA_044238065.1 Limisphaerales bacterium
ATCCAATAGGAATAGAGCAAGAAACAATGAAGTCACACGACATTTGTCATGTTTTATTTGGATGTGATACAGGTCTTTTAGGCGAATTTAGAGTTGAGCTTTGGTCTGCTTTTGGTACAAATTTGGGTACAATTGGTTATTCAAAAATCGCAAGCAACAAAAAAGTTCTAAATGAACCACTCGAAATTGTACGAAAAATAGGCTATTTCAAAGTTTTTAAGCTTATGATTACAAATTTTATTGAAGTCTTTAGAATCCCGTATTTATCAAATAAAATGAAAAAAAAGTGGGTTTGTTTTACTGAAGAATCCTATATGCAAAAAACAGTAGGTGAAATTCGAGAAGAATTTGGTATGGTTTTGATAAAATAAAATCTTTTCTTTGGCTTTACAAAAGGGACAGTATTCCCAAAGTATAAACATATTTATTTCCAATTTTCTGCCAATTTGAACCCAAATATTTTTTCCATTTACTAATATTTTGTGGTAAAATATGCTCTACATTCAGGTCTTATAAATTTGTACTAGCTTCCCTCAAAAAAATCTTCATCTATTTCTTTAATTTCATAAGTGTTTTTAACTTGTACTCCAACTCCATATTGGTGCATTAAATTTACAAGTTTGTTGCCATCTATTAGAATAATTTTATGATGAGCTTCACGAGCTTTTTTGTTTTAAGTTTTTGATTGATACAGCCTTAAATTTAATTTAATTTACACCCTTACTTCATCGGCTTAATCATACTCTCTATAAACCCTATTTCCTCCTCGGTCAAACCATATTTGGCGTAAAGTTGCTGGTCAATCTCGGGGATGGATTTGCTCCAGTCAATGTCGGAGGTGGAGGTGAAGTTTTGGAGGGGTTACGTATTATTAAAATTTACAATATTTGCCTCTGTTTTTTGTTGAATATTATCTAAAACAAACTTTCTAATATCTTCTGGAATATTATACTTATCAAAAAGCCTATGTTCAAGTTGCTCAATACTTTCGTCCCACCATGACTCTGAATAATCTTGTATTGGAATACTAGAAAATTTTTCACGAGAATTGTCTTGAGAATATTTATTTAAAAACAATAATGCTCTCAAGAAACGAGTCATTAAATATTTTGAATGTTTTTTAGCAAGTAAGAAGCTGTTGAAATTACCCGATTCAAGAAAATTTTCTGTACAGATTTCTAAAGGACTAGCGATAATAATATCTGAATAAGCTCCTCCAAGATAGTTTTCAGACCAATTACCCCAAGCTTTGCCCACTAGTACTTTGTATGAATTGAATGCTTGTGTCTTTTTAGGTAAAGGATAATTATCAGGAATATACTTTATAGCCTGTGTTCTATTTTCTAATCCATATATTTTTATATCATTATCGTTTCTTTTTTCGTGATTTACAGGAGGTAAATTGAATTTGCTCGGATCATTTAAATAGTCAGTAGTTAAACCATATGGTTTACGAGAAGATGTTATGGTTTGAAGTGATTTAAAATCTTTAAAGTTAATTACTTTATCAGCTAGTTTCTTTATTGCGTCTGGTTTATAAATTTCATCTTTATTCCAAATTAATTTTTTTATTTCTGGATTGGTGCTATTAGTAAAGATTTTTTGTTTTCCATTAAATCCATTATTAAAACCTTTTTTCCAAAGAATTACATTAGTCCATTCTGCACCTGATACACCAGGGAAAGCATTTTGAATATTGTTGATATACACGATTTGAGGATCTTTTTTAACTTCCTCTTTATTTAAAATACTTAAATTATTAGCATTTTTAGGTTCTTGCCAACCAGTAGGAAAAATTAAAGATACACAATCTCCAAGTTCTATAGCAGTTTTATAAAAAAATGGGTATACTTGCTGATGATTATCTCCTTGATAAGGTGGATTGCCCACAATTGCGTTGATTTTCATATCTTTTTTTAAGTTAAATAATTGTTGTAATTTTTCTTTTGCGGTTTTTTCTTTTGCTTGAGGAGTGATGTCGTGCTGCACAAAGTTTTTGCGACTGATTTTTTGCTCGGTATCAAAGCCAAATATGTAAGATTGCGTAATGCCTTGTAAAATGGGCGTTGGTGCCAAACCGTAAACTTGGTTTTCCAGA
Source organism: Limisphaerales bacterium (assembly GCA_044238065.1). Taxonomy (GTDB): domain Bacteria; phylum Patescibacteriota; class JACMRA01; order JACMRA01; family JACMRA01; genus JBIIDY01. The sequence continues at coordinate 2,099 of JBIIDY010000099.1, forward strand.
ATATGTTTTAAACACTCAAAATCGCTCTTGTACTGATTTCTGGTATTGTTGAATAGCTTCTTTACAATCTCGGTAATATACATACCCGATTTCATATATAAATCTAAAAATGTAGTGTCTGTTTTGGTAAATAAATCTGGGTCGTGTTCTTCTAGGTTATTTATCATCATTTGCACAACCTTTTTTGGAGTAAATATTTGGTTGTTTTTTTGATTTGGAATAAGTTCAAAAATATCTTTTTCGCTGGTAAAATAATCAGCTAACTCATCCTTTCTTTCCTTAAATTCGGCAATAGAAGCATTAAATTTGTATTTATTAAAAACACCTTGAAAAGTTTTTCGCTCGCCATTTTCTTCATAATCAAAACCATCACGAAGTTTGTGAAATTCTTCTTTGGTGATACTAGTAAGCTCTAAAAAATCCTTGTCGTCAATTTCTAAATCAAAATTATCAATCGTAATTTCTTCCCTTGAAGCATTCGCCATAATAAACATAGGAATAGTTCGGGTAAATGAACGCAACCTATCTTTTATTTCATCTTCTTTAGTTTTTACAACTTTTTCTACATTCTCTTCTTCCTTTTCGGCTACTTTATTTTTAACAAAATCATCTTCCAGAATATCTATTAATTTTTGCTTTAAATCAGCACTGTCTTTTATCTCTGCATTATTAAATTCTTCAGCAACAAGTTTTACTTTTTCTTGAATTTGCTTATTTGCCTCATTGGTTTCTGCTTGGGTAGTTTTATAAACTTCTTTGTATTTTGCAATGAGTGGCTCTGAGACCTGCGAAAAGCTTTCTAGTAATTCTTCTGTAGAAATTTGTTCGCTGTTGTTATTCAATAAATTATCAACAACTCTTTCGGTATTTACTTTGAATATTTTTTCACCAAGTATAATATTTGTGTTTTCATTTATTTTAGTAATTTTATTATCGTTTAGCTCTCTAGCATCGTCTAAATCAAGTGTGTTATTTGTTTTTTGAACTCGCTTGTTTTTCTCTTCTGGCATTTTATCCAAAATTTCTTCTACCTCTTTTGGAAAATTAAAAACTCCTTTTAAGCTGTCATTAAACAAAAGATTGGTCATGAAACGAGCATTCACAATTTCTGATGCAGCCAAAGCATTTGGAAAAGTAAGCACTTTTTGGGCATCTAATTCAATCATTTCACCATTTATATCTTCTGATATTACAGGGAAAAAGTTAAGAAGCTCTTGAATACTATCTTCTCGGTCTTTTACTGTAATTTCGCCATTTACAGCTTTTGGATTTAAGCCATTAGCAAATTGATCATAAATTTCCAGCACTCGAGTTGGTGCAAAATCAAAGAGATAAGCAGATTTTTTGGTGAACAACTCGCCATTTCTCATTTCTTTGTATGGATTTTGAGCCCGAAAAGCCGCCTGCATATACAAGGAAGGTGTTTTAATATCCGTAAGCATCAAAACCGCAGTCCACTCTTTAACAGTAACTCCAGTTGTCAACTGTCCACAAGAAAGCGTAATAGTTTTATCATTTTCGGCAATCGCCTTTTTTACTTTTTGATAGGAAGTTTCATTCCCTTTAACATCATTCTCTTCTTCTTCAAAAGTTTGACCATTGCCAGCTGCAACAATCACTTTATAATCTTTAAAAATTGTGTCGTCTTTGAGTAGTTTTTCAAGTGCTTTTACCGAATCTACTCTATTGCCCACATACCAAAAAGTATGTTTAAGCTCTTCTCGGAGTTCTGGTGTAGAAAACGGATATTTTTTATTAGTTGTAAGATTTTTTAGAAATTCCTTAACCTCGTTTTCTCGAATAAACTTTTTGTCTTTTGCTCTAAAAAACTCATTCAAATCAAACGCATAATCCACATTTTCGTTATCTATTTTTATCCCCTCATTTACTTGATCGGTTATCATTTGCGAAATACGATAGGTAAATAGTTTAAGGTCGGGCATATCGGTATGTTCCCCAGATTCAACCTCTTCTAATTCTAACTGCTTAATTTTTTGCTCATCTAAATACGTCCAATTATAAATCGCTTCTTTTGGGAATTTTTCGTTCGCCAAAGCTTTAAATGGCGTTCCAGAAAGGTGGAGCGTATATTTTCGTTTGATAATATCAAAAGCCGCATCCGTTCTACCTGTATCAATTCCTTCATGCGCTTCATCAATAATCAACAAATCCCATTCTAAATCAGCAACCCAGCGTAATTTTTCAAAGCTTCCACCAAAATATTTTGATCCTTTTAAATCTTGTAAGGAAAGAAAGGTGAACTGTGGTTTAATAGGTTTAGTTGAAATATGTTGTTCTCGGGTGATTGTCGCTCTATTATTTAAGGATGAAGTTTCTGAAATAAACGCATAATCATCAATAAACTTTTCATAATCATCAAACCATGAGTTAGCAATTGCAGGTCTATTTGTTACGATAAGAACTTCATTTGCTCCTAGTTGTTTTGCCAAATCATAACTGGCAAGCGTTTTTCCAAATCGAGGTTTGGCATTCCAAAGAAATTCTCCTTTTTTATTTTTTTCAAAATACTCAATAGCTTTTTTTACACCTTCTTCTTGCTCAAAACGCAATGTATATTCCGACTTCCCATTATCGTTTTGAAGACCTGTAAATCCTTCTTTTCGGAATAAATCAAATAAAGCTCTCGACTTTTCAGGTTCGCCGTTAAAATAAAACCATTCAGTGCCCAATTCATCTTTTTTTACAATTCCTTTTTTTACAAGAAATTTATGGAATGTTTTATCCATAAAGCTTACTTTATTACCTTCAAAAAATGCAGATGAGCTCCACAGTAATTTGTATTTTAATTTAAAAGCTGGTGTTTCTGTTTGTTCACGTATTCTTTTATCAACGCTTTCTTGTTCTGTATAACCAATTTTTTGAGAACCTTCGTTCGGCAGAAGCTCTGGTAGAATGTATGAATATACTTGAGGGTAAACAATTTTGAATGATTTTATTTGTTGTGTTATATTGCTCATATTATTATTTTATTTTGTAATTTATTGATAATTTTAAATATAACGTTTGCTATTATTTTTTAATTAAATCTACAAATTTGATTACTTTACCCTTTTTCCCCGTTTCAGGATCTTTTTCCGTCCAGTCTTTGATTTTGGCATAAATTCCGTTATGTTTGTGAATATCTTTTTTTTTGCAACCTTCACATTCCATTTGGATTGTTTCGCCCTCTCCAAAAAGGTCGTCTGATTTCTGCGTAATAGTTCCACAACTTTTGGGAATTACACCTTTCAAACCGTCCATTTGCCACAGATTCCACGAGATGATTTCAGCAATAGTTTTGATAGATTTGTCTTGTGGTTCCCTACTAAATTTAAACTTGTAATTTTCAATAAAAGTCAAGAGTAGTGTTTCACGAGCCAAAAGTAGATTATCCCCCTGCCACTCAAAACCATAAGTACTTTGATAAGCTAATTGTACCATTTTTAGCCATTTACCTGATTTTTCCACATTTTCGTTGATAACTCTTAGTTTCCTGTCCAAAAGACCAATTCTGTTTTGAATTTCAATAAATTCCCCTGTGGTGGTGTCGTATCTACTAGCCAAATACGGGGCTTCTCCACAAGTAATTTCAAGCCGAGTATCTTGGACATAATCTTGCCAAGTTTTACCCTCTGGAAAAGTGATTTTATTTTGATTTGTTTGCCAACTTTTTTCAATTTCAGTATTAAAAACATTCTCACGACCAAACCAAGCATTATCAATCAAGTTATTCTGGCAATTACAAACCCACGACGGAGTAAAAACTTCAGCCCTTTCTTTGGATCTAGATTTTTGCAACTCTTTAGTTTTTTTAACCCGTGGCATAATTATATTGCCATTTTCGCCCGTGATCAGCTCTGACAAAATCGGCTTTTCAAATTCGTAACTTTCGCCATATTCTTGATAATTATCTGTCGCCCAAAAGATATTTTGCCCCGTGGTGTTATCACGGA
>JBIIDY010000100.1:0-5997 GCA_044238065.1 Limisphaerales bacterium
TTCATATAGGCAGTCCAATAGGCGACCATTCCATAGCTAGCAGAGTGAGCTTTATTGAAACCGTAAGCCGCAAAAGGGACAATCAAAGACCAAATATATTCGGCAGTTTCTTTTTCAATCCCTGAATATTCCACACAACCATTGACAAATTTCGGATGTTGCTCCTCAATAACGGCTTGGATTTTTTTACCCATACCTTTTCGTAGGACATCAGCCTCACCCCAATTGTAACCCGCCAAATAAATAGCCGTGTAAATCAAATCGTCCTGATACACCAAAATTCCATAACTCGGCTCCATCCAGTCTTTCATTTGTGGAACTAAATATTTGACTTTTGCTGGATTTTTTTTCCTTGCGATATATTCAGGAATACTGTCCATCGGACCGGGGCGGTAAAGAGCCACCATAGCCATTAAATCTTGAACTTTCGTAGGTTCAAGGGCTACTAAATATCTGGTCATGGCAGCACCCGAAAGCTGGAAAGTTCCCATCGTCCTACCTTTGGCTAGGATTTGGAAGGCTTTTTCTTCTTTGGTATTTAATTTTAATAAATCAATTTTTACTTTTCTTCTATTTTGAGTGATAGCAATCGCATTACCAAGAATGGCTAGATTGGTAATTCCCAGAATATCCATCTTTATCATCCCGGCTTTTTCGGCGATTTTCATATCGTATTGCACCACTACCATTTTGTGTTCGCTGTCCCACTGGATCGGGGCATAATCGGTCAGAACAGTAGGACTGATAATCACCCCAGCCGCATGGGAACTGGCATGTCTATAATTTCCTTCAATAATTCTAGCAATATCTATAATTCTCTTGCTGTCCGGATCATTTTCATAAACATCTTTGACTTCTTGGCTAGTTTCAAAAGCATAATCAAAAGTGGTTTTTTTGCCTTGTGGAGCGGTCGGAATCAGTTTGGATAATTTATCACATTTACCGTAGGAAATACCAAGAACTCGTCCGACATCTCGAACTGCAGCTCTGGGAAGCATAGTTCCAAAAGTAATAATCTGGGAAACTTTATCGCTGCCGTATTTATTTTTTATATATTGAATCACATCTTCTCTGCGATCATCGGCGAAATCTCCGTCAATATCGGGCGGCGACGGACGAAATGGATTTAAAAATCTTTCAAAAGGCAAATCATAAAGCAGTGGATCCAAAATTACAATTTCATTCAAATAACCGACCAAAGAGCCAGCCGCCGAACCTCTGGTATTGGTTACGATTTCAGTCTCTCTACAAAATCTCATAATATCACCAAATACCAAAAAATACTCAGAATAACCTCTGGAAACAATAATATCCAATTCGTATTCAAGCCTGTCTATGTAATCTACAATGTTTTTGTGTTTTTTGACTACTATTTTGGCTGGTTCTTGGGTAAATTTATAGCCGAAAATGTTGTCTGGTGGAATTTCTTGATTTTCTAAATTTTCTATTTGTTCATTTGACCAATAACCATCAGGATAACCCAATAATTTTGTCGGTTCTATTTGTAAATTTTTGGCATATTTTACAAGTTCATCCAATTTTTCGTAGGGATATTTTTCTTTTAATTCCAAAAAACTTTCCCCAAACGGAGAAAAACGATTCAGAAGACCAATATAAGTCTCCCATCTAAGCCTATTAGCTGGAGTTTCTGCAGTTGGTAAATGGAATTTAGGAAAAAAAGCATCGGAGGCATGTTTATCATAATCGGTAGCTATTTTTATATTTATCTCATCTTCCAAATCTTGAGTTTCCAAACTTTCTGGCAAATAATTATACAGCTCGGCAAGTTCAGCTTTTGATGGCAAACTAAATTTTCTCTGCAGCTGAATATCACTGAGTCTGACCTGACCACGAATCGCCAAAACTACCCGAAAAGCCTCTTCTTGAAAATCTTCCAAATATCTCGGAGCGGGCGAAGCCAAATATCTCACATTTTTGGTTTTACACAAATCTGCCAGTTTTTGATTTAAATTTTTGTTTTCTTCCAAATTTTCATTCAGCATCGGCATCGCAAGCTCAACTAAAATATTTTTGCTGCCAATTTCCGTTACATATTTATCCAAAATTAACTCTGTCTCGGCACTTTTATTTTCTCTCAAATTAACAATAATTTCGTGATCATTCCCAGCCAACAAAACCCAAAAAGGTAAATCACCACTTTCATCTTTAAATTTCAAAATATCTTCAAATAATAAATGATAATTTGGTTTTTCTCTCTCAGTTCTGGCGATACTGATGAGTTTTAATAAAGCCTTGTAACCTATTTCATTTTTTGTTAAAATGGCGATTTTGCTCATTCCAATATTATTTCCAAAATTTTTTTTGCTATTAGAAATATTCGGTATTCTCAAAGTCACTGCCAGACAACATTTCATTTCATTTTTTTCGCACTCTTCATAAAACTCAATCAAACTAGAGCCAGTATCTTCGTCGGTCAGAGCGATGGTGGTGTAGCCGAGTTCTTTGGCTTTTTTGATCAAATTTGGAATTTTTGGAACAGCGGAAAGCAGAGAGTGGTGCGAATAAGATCGGGCAAGTAACATAAAAAAAAATAACTTATAAACTAAATTTAGCAAAATTGATTTTGGTTCTTAAGTCAAGTAATTTAAAAAAAACTCAGACACTCTTTGTTTAAAGTAAAGAAATTTTGAATTATTATATTTTCAATCAGTTTTTGAGACAGATTTTAATCTTAAATTTCGTAATTTTCAATCAATTTCCACTTTCCACATTTCCAAACCCTAAAGTCCCACCGCTTCATTCTTTTTCAAGCCTAATTTAAACACTAATTTAGCGAGGAAATAAAGGACAACGCACCAAAAAATTCCATAAAGTAAAATAAAAATAGGTTGCTCATTTTGAAAATACAAATTCATTGGATAAAAATAAATATAAGCAAAAGGCAAATATAAAGCAAAATTTGTCAAAGGGTGTAAGTTAAGAGGAAAGGCACTACCAGTCAAAACCCTACTCACAGAGCCAAATAAATTCCAAATTCCCCCAGCGTCCACTGTCCACAAAGCCAACATTCCAATACAAAAATTGAGTAAAAATCTAATAAAAAGAGTGATAATTACAAAAAATGGTAGCCAGAACAAAAACAGCCAACTAGTCGGTAAAATTAACCATTGACTAAAAATTAACACAAAAATAATTAGCCAAAAGGTGTTGAACAAAAAATAAGTTACAGATGACCCGAGATATTTGACCAATAAATAAGTCAACATTCCATTAAAATTATTTGGCAACATTAAAAGTTTAGTGCTGTCTCCTCTATTTTGTGCCAATTGACTGCCAAACCAAAAAACTTCATCTATATCAGTCAAGCCGTTGATAATTCTACCAACCACAAGATATGTAAAAACTTGCGAAAAGTTGATTTGACTACCACTTTGTTTATTGAGCCACCAAACAAAAATTAGACCAGAAAGTTCTAATAAAGAGCCTAAAAACCACAAAAAAGTTCCCATTCTGTAGGTTGTAGCGGATTTAAATCTAAAGACAAAAAAATACCACCATTTGTAATTCTTGCCAAGAAATTTTTGGAGAAAATTGGGTTTGCTACTTTGTGGTAATATCATACTAATAAATTTTTAATTTCGTAATTTTCAATCAATTTCCACTTTCCACATTTCCAAAACCTAAAGTCCCACCGCTTCATTCTTTTTCAAGCCTAATTTAAACACTAATTTGGCGAGGAGATAGAGAATTATTGACCAAGACAAACCGCCGAGAAAAACATAAAATATTTCTAAATTTGAGTATTTTCCGAGATAGATTTGCATTGGGTGGTGAAGGAGAAAAGCAAAAGGCTGAAAATTCAAAAAAGGAATATATGGAAAAAGTAAAGTCAAGGGAATTACACTTCCCGATAGAACAGACTTAAAATAACCATAAAAACTATTAGCACCATCAGTTTCGGTTATCCAAAAAGTAAAACAACCAAAAGAAAAATTAGCAAAAAAGCTTATTGTATAAGAAATTGGCAGAATTAAAATTGTTAGTAAAATTAACCAAAAAGATTGTGGCATCAGAAAATAATTTTTGATTACTGGGAAAAAGATCAGAAATCTTAAAATTGAAATTGGGAAATTACCAAGCATATTTTTACCGATGTATCTAGCATACATCATGCCCAAAAATGAAGTTGGTAATAATAATTTTGTGCTAATATCACCACCTCTATTCATCCAGCCTAAGTCTATCTCAATCCAATTACTGATAAAACTGCTAATCAAATTTCCGATAAATAAATAGGTCAAAATCTCTGCAGTGTCAAAAGCATTGTTATTTTTGGTTGTTATCCACCAAATGAAAAAACTTCCAAAAAGGCTGACCATCGCATAAGCAGTCCACAACAAAGTGTCAACTAAATAAGCCCTTTGAGCTTTGAAATTATACAAGATAAAATACCACCACTTATAATTCCGTCCCAAAAGTTTCTGTAGAAAAGTGGGTTTGTAGGTTGTTGTTTCGGTCATAAAGTTAAAATTTGTTAATTTTTTAGAGTTTTGTAGATTTTCAGAGCTTTTTTATCAAAGGAAAAAAATTCGTATTTTTGATTTTTAGCAGTTGCTAATAAAAAACTATCAACGATAGAGACTGAATTTTCTAAAAAAATATCTAAAGCCAAAGCAAAAATTTCCTCACTTTCAAATTTGATAATTCTGAATTTTAAAAGAGTTTTTAGAATCGTTACAATTTCATTTTTTGGTCTTTGATAAGTTTCGCCAGATAACACAAAAGTAATTTCAAACAAGGAAATAAGCGGACAAACTAAAGTAATTTTGCCAAATTCTGCTTGTTCTAATAAGTTTATAACCTGTTTGTATTGCTCCAAATTGTCTTTCAAAATCAGTCGTAAAAAGACATTTGTGTCTAATAAATATGTAGTTTTCATACTTTTTTTTGGTAAAATTCTGCTGCGGAAATGTCTATAATTTTGTCCAAATCAAAATTACCAGTTTTTTGTAATTGTTTAGTTTTAGTTTGTAAATCCTTGGTTAATAAATCTAATTCTTCCAAAGTATCACGAAAAGTTCGGATAACAAATTGATTCCCGGACTTGACTATTTCAATAAATTGCCCAGATTTAGCCTTTAATTGTTCCAACAATTCCACTGGCAAAGTGATTTGATTCTGGGAAGAAAGTTTTAATTGATAAGTCATATAAAAAATCTTAATTTTATTTTTACTTTTTGTCAATTTTTTTAGTTCTGTAATTTAGTAAAATTCCTACAACCCCACCGCTTCATTTCGTTTCAAGCCCATTTTAAAAACCCATTTGGCGAGGAAGTAGAGAATAATGCACCAAGCCAGCCCGCCGAGAAAAACATAAAAAATCTCTAAATTTGAGTATTTCCCGAGATAGATTTGCATTGGGTGGTGGAGAAAAAAAGTAAAAGGTGTCCAAAAAATAGGATTAAAAAAGCCTGAAAAAAGAATAAACAAAGGTATTACTTCACCAGAAAACAAACCAGAACCCATTCTAAAAGTGTCAATCAAAGTACTGGCATTTCCTTGATCTTTTGACCAAAAAGCAATAAATCCCAAAAGTTGAAAATAATAAGTTTTTATAATCAAAGCTAAAATTAGAAAAGGGATTAAAATAATAGCTCTAAAATCTAAAATAATATCATTTTGAAAAATTAAAATGGCTAAAATAAGAGTAAAAAAAGCACTAACAGATTGACGGATAAAATTAAAACCAAAATCTCCAATTGTAATTACTTTCAGCGAATTATTTGGTAAAAGTAAATATCTTGTCAGTCCACCTTTGGAAATTAAATAAGCAATAGATCCATCAAGCCACGAATTTAGTAATCTGCTAAAAACTCTACCCACAGCCAAATATGTAATAATTTCAGCGGTGGAATTGTTGATTTTCCAAATATAAACTATCGCCAAAAATTCAATCGCACGAATTGAGGTATTGAGAACAAAAGTTTGAAAATGATTACCACTTCGTTTAAATTCGTATTTGAGTAAATACCACCA
>JBIIDY010000101.1:0-5892 GCA_044238065.1 Limisphaerales bacterium
TGCCAAAAAGCTAGCGAAAATTCCAAATTTTGCCAAATTTTCACACTTATTTTGTGAGTATATTACCCTTAATTATAGCATATTTACAATCTTTTCACCAAGTTTCGATGGTTGAGGGTAAATATAAAAAACCAAGCCGAACCAGATTCTAATTTTAGCAAAGTAGGTTTGAAAGATAAATTTTGGAATTGGGTTAAGGAAAATAGGAAAATGATTAGTCCATTAAGTCTCAAAGCGACTAAGTCTCTGTTTCTTGCCAGCCTGCAATTATCAACGAGCTTTGCTAACTTGCCCCCCCCTAATAATCAAGTTAATACAGATACAGGCGTAAATCAAACAGTAATTGAAAATTATCCAAGTGATGGAGCTAAAAAATTAAAGCAGCTATTTAATCAGGGAACTAGTATTTTACAAAACCCAGAGTATGAAAAAGAGCAAAAATTTCAACAAGTTTTCTTTGAGACTGCCAGGCTGGAAGGCATGAAGGATTTAAACGAGTCAATAGTCTTTAGCCATCACGGCGATGAAGCTTTTATGACCAACACTTGGGGTATTACTGATTTTACTTTTAGTAATTTTTTGGTCGCCAAATTTCAAACCCAAAATCCACAAGCTAGTTTGAGCCAAGTTGAAGATTACCATAATATGGTTCAAAATAAAATTAAAAATAATTCTTATAGACAAGAGGAATTGAGGAAAACTAGCTTGGAAATAATTAAGGAGCTTTTTTGGCAAAATCAGGAATTTCAAGACTATCAGCCTGCGGTAGCTTTTATGTGTTTTCAGCTTAATTATAATTCTCCAGCCATTTTTCAAGATGTAATGAACGAAATTGCCAAGACTATACCAGAAATTTACCAAAAACTGGGCAAACAAAATCTGTCTCCAGCCGAAATTGAAACTTTTATTAAAACATTTGCAGAACTTCAAAAAGAATTTTATGGGAAATATAGCCCACCTTCAATGGTTCTCGGACTGCAATATAGAGCGGAAAATTCAGCTAAAGAAGCTACAGAAATGATAAATTAGAACCTTTCCATCTAGCTAATTTCGAGCTGAAGACTTATTTCAAAAAAGTTGTTTTTAGGTGGGAAGTTTTTTTAGATTTGAAAATGTAGGCTGCCAAAAAATTACAAATTGGCACAGTCAAAATCAAGCAAAAAGAGCCAACCAAAGTCCTCACCACTTCTTCGGTGATTAGATCGCTACTGGCAATTGCCCACCAAGGCTGACCTCTCACAATCACAAAAGACAAAATCAGCGGCAAAGAAACCCCAACATAAGCCAAAGCCAAAGTATTAATCATTGACAAAATATGCTCCCGACCAACTTTCATTCCCCGCGAATACAGCTCTCGCAAAGTCAAATCTGGGTTAGCCAAGTAAATTTCCTCCACTGTCGCTGCCTGGCTGCTGGCCACATCGTCCAAAACACCCAAAGTGCCGATGATAATTCCGCCCAAGAAAAGCCCTTGTAAATCAAGAGTTCCACCTTGCCAAGCCTGCAAATAAAACGCCTCCTCCGAAGCCACTCCAAATAAATGAGTTAAACTGGCAACAAAAGGTGCTAGTATCGCTGATAAAATCAATGTTATCAAAACACTAATTAAGGCAACACTGGTTCGCAAACTAAATCCGTGTGCCAAATAAAGGTTGACCACAGCCAAAATAACTGCCAAAATCACACAAGCCCAAAAAGGAGAAAAACCGCCAATAATTGTAGGAATAAGCCACCAGCCAATTGCCAAAATTGATAAAAATAAACCAACAATTGCCAAAAAGCCTTTGCGACCACAGATCCAAATTGTCACCACAAAAAAAATCAAAATTATCCAAAGAACTGACGGTATACGATAAAAACCAACCACATTGTAAGCGATTTTTTCCCCGTTAAAACCCTGGCTGACAATCAACTCATCCCCAACTTTAATTTTATTTTCCTCACGAATTGCGTTAATAACTCCGTATTCTAGCTCAATTTCTTTGTTTTCACCGACAATAACCGCCCGTAATTTTTGATTGAGAGAATTGTTACCGACAAGGCTAAACTCCGGTTTTTTTTCCTCCAGAATTTCTATAACTTTGATGTGATAAAATTGATAATCTTGGGGTTTTTGGTTACTCTGAGCGGTATTTTCCAGATTTTGATTTGTATTTTCTTGGGTAAAATTTGGATTTTCAACTGAATTTGATGAAGTATTTTGAGTTGAATTTTGTAAAAACTGTCCCTGACCTTGCTCTGAATTTTGGCTTGAAAGTTGGGCCTCTTGTGCTAAAACTGAAAATGTGCCAAAACTTAAAACTTGAAAACTCACCAAGAAAAATCCCAAAATTAGAAATAATGATAAAAAATATTTTTTGAAAAGGTTTAGTTTTTTGAAATTAATTTGTTTGAAATGTCTCATAATTTTAATAATTTTAATTTAAAGTTTTTTGGTAAGGACTTGTTGGTTTTGTGATATTGAAATGATGAAATTCAAAACTGAAGTAAGATAAAAAGTGATGATCAAGAATGGTATTACATAAAAAGTTATACTTATAAAATAAGTTATCCATCCATATATTCCAGTTGATAAAAATATGAGAAATAAAACCATCCAGATAAGACCAGTTACCGCAAAAATTGCTTTTATTATTGACAATAATCTTACCAGTAAAGATTTATTAGGTTGCCAAAAAATTAGTAAAAATGTGGAAATAGTCGCCCAAACAACGAAAAATACAAAAATTATTATCAGATTAAAAAAAGTCCCTAACCCATTCCATCCAGTCCTTTCGCCAAAAAAAATATTTAAACCAATAAAAATAGCCAGTGTTTGAATAATAATGTCAACCTGTAGTAAAATTTTACCTCTGTTTTCTTTATAATAATTAGGCATAAAAAGTTGTATAAGAAATCACGAAATAATTTTGACCAAAATAAACTAAAGAGTTACTTCAAGATTTATCCAAAAAGTTTATTCTAAAAATGTCAATACTTGGGTTTATTTTACCACTGATTTTCTATTTCTTAACCCAAAATATCTGAAGTTACTTTTATCTATCCCAAAGGATTTCAATTGTCAATTTTTATTTGGCATATCAGTGCCACGAGACCACCCCATCGCTACGCTCAACCCATTTTCTTACGAAAATAGACGTCCTGACGTATACCCTCCCCTCAAGAGGGGAATTTTAGTACCAAGTTTTAAGCGGTTTTAGTATTTTTCAATTTCGTGATTTAGAAAGTAATTATCTAACAAGTTTTTGGGAAGGTTTGGTTATGAAAAGAATCACAAATTAGTCAAACACAAATTAGTCAAAGTTTAGTGAGATTTTGGTAGCACCAACTTGACATTTTTTGGAGAAAATCACAAGGTTTGAAAATGTTAGAAATTGATTTTGAGGGAGAAATTGCTAAAACAAAAACAAATGAAAACTTGTCTGATGTGGATCTTGTTAGGCAGATTTGTGCTGGTAATACCAAGCTTTTTGAGGAAGTGTTGAACCGCTACCAACGCCAAATTTTGGTTTATTGTACCCGTTTTCTCAATTGGCATAAAGAGGATGGGGAGGATGCGACCAACAACACTTTTGTCAAAGCCTACATCAACCTTAACAGCTACAATCCCAAACTTAAATTTTCCAGTTGGCTTTATCGTATCGCCCACAACGAAGCCGTCAACAAAATCAAAAAAAATTCCCAAAACTACACAATTCCCCTCGAAGATAACGATAGTTTGCCTCATACTACTGATTTTGAAAATCCAACAACTGCCGATTTGGACAAAATTCTGGCTAAACTAAAACCCGAAGACAAGAACATTTTACTGCTGTTTTATATCCAAGAATTAAGCATGGAAGAAATTGGGGAAATCCTTAAAATCACCGTCAATAATGTCAAAGTCAAACTCCACCGCGCTCGTGAAAAAGCCAAAAAACTTGCCAAATGAATTTACTTCACCAATCTCTTGACAGTTACTTAATTTTGTGCTTGAAATTGACTAAAATATCCATTTATGCCCAAGTTTCCATTTCCCATGCCCAAGATTTTTACCAACGATTATATTCATGTTCTACCGAATTTGTGGGCTAAATTTAGGAAATTATCTCTGGCTTTAAAATTCATAGTTATTACTGGTACAATTTTGTCAACATTAGGCTTGTTGATGATTATTTTCATAACTTATAGTTTTGTCACTTATGGACTTGCAGAATCAAGGGAAGTTGCCACTGTTGTAGATTTTGCCACTTGTGATAAATCTTGGCGATTTGAGCGTATAACCAGATATTCTGCTGAAAACTCTGATAAATACAATTATATAACTTGCTGTGGACATGATAAATCTTTTTTTGCCAAGTATAAGTCTGGTGATTACCAAAAGTATGACCGGTATGGTATTTTATCCAAAGAGGGTTTTGAAAAAGAAGTAAAAATGGCTCGGGATTAGCAGAAAGAAAATTCTAATAGCTCAAGTTCCGCCAGCTCAACTAGCTCAACCAGCTCCACAGGACTAATTTATAGTGAAAGCAAAAACCCCAACTTAGTACAAAAAATAGGTGAAAATTTTACTTATAACTTTGAAAAAGCTGATCAAAAAACTAGGATTGACGCGATTGACACTAAACCTCGCAAAATTGACTTTGAAAAAAATCCCAAACCTTGGACACTGCTTCGCAGAGAGTTAGAACTTGGCACCACAAGTCATAGATGGAGTACTTACAAATTGGTAGATAAAAATATGAATGAAATTTTACCTATTTTCAATAATCGTGGTTTGCTAAACAATAATGCCCTGAAACCGATTTTTGTGGAAAGTTCACAGACTCTCTATTTTCCTTATTTCTATGGCAAAATTGCAGTTTTGAATGCAGCAACTGGCGACTTGAAATGGGACACTTTTGATTTTGAGTTTAGTCAAATGAGCATTTTTAATGGTCAATACTACCTGAACGAACATAAAGAAGTTTGTGATTTGGAGAATTATAGCCAAACCTTAACTTGTAATCTTTATGAAATTGATCTCAATAATCTCAATAACCGAAAAGTCGCTCTGGATAATATCAAAGAATAACCAAATTATCGTCTTTGCTAACGACCAAAATGTCTGGCTAAAAAGTTTATCAAAACCAAGTGTTCACAGTTCTGGTTATATTAATCGCAGTGTAATTTCTACTATTTTTAGTAATTATAACGCTAAAAAATATATTAAATTTAAGGCTTTAGAAGATCAGGAAAAAGAAAATAAAGAAAAGGAAAATACAAAAAATGATTTGGTTTTTGAAGAAAGTTACAATCTAGTTGGAGTTAGCTATTATAACGTCAATTACCCAAAAAGGAATGAACAGGATGATGAAAAGGTCAAAAATTGTCCCAAAGGAGACTTGCAAAATTCCTGTTGGAGTGAAATTGAAAAATTAGCCGCTAAATACAGAGCTAGTTTGGAATTTAAAGACACAGAATTTGAGACTTTTTATGCTAATTTTAAAGACGGAAAAATTAAAACGGATGAAAACGATGAAAAAATAAATGAAGTGAAATGCGGAGATTCTGTTGCCAGTGGTGAGAATTTGGACATTTGGAAATATAAAGACACATTGTTTTTTGATAAAAGGTCAAAAGTATTTGTAAAAGGTGAAATTGGCTGTTTTGAGTGAAACAATCTTTTTTTCGCGTCATTGAGAGCAAAGCGAAGCAATCTTTTAACCCTTCTACATAGCTTTACTAGATTTTACCACAAGATTCACTTCATTTCATTCGTGATGACCCTTAATTTGCTTTTTACTGGTTAATTCTCTTGTATGATCTGTTTCATTTGTGTTATAGCCAATCCCTATTAAACCTTTACAAAAAGTAAAATATTTTCTACAGTTTAAATATGTCTCGCTATAGCAACGATTTGAGGTTAAAAGT
>JBIIDY010000102.1:0-5888 GCA_044238065.1 Limisphaerales bacterium
GTTGGTTAAAAATTTCAGAATTATTAGCGGAATTTGTAGATATAGACTGAATAAAATAGCTAAAAGATTTAATTTAATTTGTGGAATTTGTAACCTAAAAAATGTTTAACGCAAGAGGTCTAATAATCTATACTAGTAGTAATTCCAAAATTTTCTCCATCCATTTTATGAGAAGCAAGTGGAACAGTATTTAAATCATTATGATAAAAGCCTTGTACATCCCAAACTCCACTAATTAACTTTCCACCTGGTGGTTTGGCAAGTGTGTTGACTACCAATTCCTCAAAATTATCCATTTTAGGTGTCCAGTTTAGATTTTGAAAATTAAAATTACTGGCTTTATAAACCCCCCAGCCAGTTGATAGCCATAAAGTATTGGTATTGTGTTTATCCCAAATAAAGCTGGAAGTATAGCCTGCTGAAGGATACACAAAATAGCTTGGATACCAGCTAACTGGTGCAAATTGCGTGGTAAGTTTTGTCCATGTTTGTCCAGCATCTTGACTTGCATAGTAGGTTTGTGGGTCAGAATTAAACTGCACGGCTACAAGTTGCGAAGAATTATTAGGATTGATAGAAATTCCAGAATAGCCTTTGCCATTATTTAGCGGAGTAACATTTGTCCAAGTTGTACCGTCAAATTTCCAAACTCCACCAGAGCTTCCACTGCTATTTGAAAAACTAGAGTATAAATTTCCTGTAGAATCAACTTCAGCTCTAAAAGCCCATTTATCGCCAGTGAGTGTCATTCCTGAAGAGATTAGATTCCAGCTTACCCCAGCATTGGTAGATTGATACACCCCGCTACCAGTTACACCCATATAAATTTTTTGAGTGGTTCCATTTACTGCACTATTTTTATCAAATACAACATAGCTAATACCTACATCGGTCGCTCCATTATTTGGAATAGTTACCGTTTGCCAAGTTAAACCGCTATCGATACTTTTAAACAGCCCGCCAGTTCGAGAGCCAAAAAATAAAATGTTGGAATTATTAGGATCAACTGCTAGTCGTTCGCCGCCGCCTCGCCACTGACCATTGCCATTCATAGTGGTATTTATAGAAATAACCTGCCAATTTTGTCCTTTATCACTAGATTTTAAAATTTTCCCACTGGAATTATCACCAGAAACCGCATACACCAAATTCGCATTTTGAGGATCCAAGGCGATGCTTTCAATATTTATAGAGACTCCAGAATTAAAAGTAAAACTGTCAGTCAACGGAATCCATTTTTGATTTGTGTTATCCCAGCGATAAACTCCACCAACATCAGTCCTAGCATACATCAAGTTTGGCTCGGTAGGATGAATGACAAGCCCTGTTACAAAGCCCATACCTTGTATATTCACATTATTCCAAGAATAAATTTCAGCAGCCTGGGCAGATGAGGGAGATTTGAAATTATTAGAAAAACTGCCAAATAAAAATATAGCCAAAATTGCTACGAGAGACGCATACCCAAAGGTTTGTGAAATTTTTTTATCTTGTTATTACTGGTCATATTTGTTTTTGTATTGAAAGTTTTTATAAAAATAGGTTTTATTAAGTCTTGATAAACATCAATTTAACAGTTTTTTAAAATCTAAATTTCAGTTTAAACTATCTTTCAAGAATTGACAAGCGAAAATAGATAAATCAAACCATTAAGTTTATTTTTTCTAAAAACAGATATTAAACAGATATATTTCTATAAAAATTCCAAACTAAAAATCACTCTAAAAAATTAAAAGCAATGGTTTAAAATTAAAACTGTAAAAACCAGGTTTATCCAACAAAAAGTCAAGAAAATGGAATTGACAAAAGCAAAAATTAAAGCAACGTTAAACTTATTACTATTTTTCACAACTTATCGCAATAATTTACAACTAAAATATGCCTGCAACAACTTACAAACCAACTTTCATGGAAAAACTTTTGGGCACAAATTATAAATGGTGGTTTTTACTTAAACATTCTTTCAAATCAATTAGTACAGGTTTTTTTGGTTTCCTTATTTCCCAAGTTTCCGATATAGTCCAAGTTGTTGGAATTACTTATATTTGGATTCTCAACAATTCTCCCAAAGAAGTCATTACTTACCTTATTGTCGGGCGAATTTTCAAATCTTTATCTGATTGCTATGTGACTGAAGTTGTAGCACCAGAAGTAGCTGGCGGTAAAATTACCAATTATTTACTTTTGCCAAGCTCATTTATACCCGTATATTTTTGTAGGGAAATTGGGCGTAGATTTGTCTTTAACACAGGAAGGGCGTTTTCTCTTTTGCTTACAATTGTAATTTTTTTTAGTTATGTTGATTTGAAGTTTTTGAATTTAGCTAATCTAATTTTGCTTTTACCTTTAGTTGTACTTAGTTTTACGACCAGTTTTTTTATTGAATTTATGGTTGGTTTTAGTATGACATTTTTTGCTGACAAGCGAAGTCATGACGGCTTTAAAAGATCTTACTACGGTATTTTTGGAATGGGTGGCATTTTGACTGGAGTGATAATTCCACTAGATAAATTACCTTTTTATAGAGAAATTATTCAGTTTTTGCCAACTACTTGGTCGCTTCACCACCCAATGCAAATCTACCTTGGAAATTATACCCCAAATCAAACTTTACTGGTTTTTGCCGGTGGAATAGCTTGGTGTTTTGTTCTCTATTTTCTCGCCAAATGGGTTTTTAAAATGGGCTTGAAGAAAAATGAAAGTGTTGGGTTGTAGCGGAATACTTGCCGTTCCAAAAAATTCTAACAAAATGGAGTAAAAATGGAACTGTAAAAGTTCCTCTACAAAATTAAAATTCAAGAGAACGAATAGGCAAATTGAGCTATAAAAGTTCCTCTACAATGAGAAATGTAAATATTTTACGGAGAAATTAGAATTACTTGCTGGAAGTTTAGAAATGGTGTTGACTGAATTTAGTTTTTGTGCTTGTATCTAACTTGTTGCTCTCAAAAATACAAAAAAGTTGGCTAGCAACCTAACTTTAATCAAGCAAAACTTGGCAAAAAACTTTGTCCAGGTGGTTACTTTTGGCAAAATTTCCACCAAATATTCTCAAAATATTCTCAAAAAATAATCCTAATATGTTCCATAAAAAATTAAGAAAAAAACTGAATGATGAATTTAGACAATCTTTAGAAAATCAGAGAAAATGGAAACAAGATAGTCAAATTTCTACCATTGAAGAGCTTAAAACCGTGCAAAAATCTTGGCAGTCTCAAAAAAATCCTTATTTTCTCAAAAACCCTCAATTTGAGCTAGGTAAAATGGAAAAAGCCAAGCCAAGCCAAGTCTCAAACCAGAACCCAACGCAACGTAATTTCCAGTTTTCTAATTCACAAGTCCCCGCAAGTTTTTCTGGTGAAATTGAATTTTCAAATTTTCCTAATGAAGAGCCAAAAATAACCGAAGTAAAAGACCAAACTAAAAGCAAAAGAGAAGGCTGGCAAATCGCTAAAGTCAAAAATCATCAGCTAAAATTGCCTTCACATCAACCAGCTCTTGGGCTAGAGCAAGAAAATCAACCAAAGTTACAAACCAAACCAAATCGCCAAAGCAAGTTTTATTTTACCGAAAACAAACCAAATCGCAAAAAGATATTTATCCAATTTTCATTTTTTTTCTTGGTATTTTTGATTGTCATTGGAATTATTTTTGGTGGTTATCAATACTGGCAAAGTGAATTATTAAAAAGCCAAAAAATTGCTTTGGAATGCCAAAAGACTATCAGTCAAATCTCTAAAAATAAGCAGAATATTCTCAAAACCGATTTGGAAAAATCCCTTGATTGTCAAAAAGTGGAGGAATCATTCTGGGGCGTTTGGCAAAATCAGAATCTTGACGAAAATTTAGCCCAAAATAAAGCCAAAATTGAAGAGGCGAAAAAAAACCTGACCCAAGAAATTAACCAGCTTTCTCAAGAAATTGAAACCAAAATTAGCCAAATTGAAAGCCTAGAATTAACAAATGAGAATGAAATTATAGAACTCAAAAAACCCGATCCAAATTTTAACAATTTTCAAACCGATTTGGTGGAAATTACCGATGATAATTTTATTTTATACTTGGAAACGAAAGCCGAAAAACAAGCCAAACTGTCCAAAATTAACTCTATTTTTCTAGCAAACATTGAGCAAAAATTTAAAACATTAAACCAAATTATCAAGGAAAACAGTGATTTATCAGCCGAGCTCAATTTGGAAGAATATCAAAACTATTTGAACAAAATCTCTCAAGAAATTAACTTTGAAAATAGTGAAAATTCTAAAACTCAAAATGATAATCAAAACAATAAAAACATAGATTTTTTGATAGGAAATACATCAGATTTGCCAGATTATTCCAAAACTCCAAATACTTTAAAAAATTCATTAACAAACTCGCAGCTTGATTTAGTGGAAATTAACCAGACTTTGACAGACAAAATTCAAGATCTGACCGCCAAAGTTGACATGGAAATTACCAAAAATCCAGCCAAGGCAAGGGAAAGAATGGTAAGACTTTACAAAAATTTTAACGGAGTTGATTTTAATAATGTTTTTAACAGTTTGAGTTATCCAAAAGTTGGGGCAAAGACTGATGAAGTGGTTATTTTGGGTAATCCGAAAGCTGATGAATACATTGTCAAAGTTGCCGAAAAAAGAGGTTATAGCAAACGAGCTCAAGCAGATGAAACTAAACTAGAGCAAGTACAGGGGCAAAAACTCCAAACGGAAGCCAAAATTGCTTTTGAAGAATTGCAAAAAGAAGCTAAAAAAGAGGGTTTGGAAATGGTCTTGGTCTCTGGTTATCGTAGTTTTCAAGAGCAAAAGGATATTTTTTTGAGTAGACTTGGCAACTTGGCAACCGCTGAATCTATTGCTTCTGGGCAAAGTGATGAGGTTTTGGACAAACTATTACAAACAACCTCAATTCCGGGATATTCTCGCCACCACACGGGTTACACTTTTGATTTGGGATGTGCCAGCACTGAGCTGACTATTTTTAAGGATACAAAATGCTATGAATGGCTTTCTCGTGATAATTATTTGAATGCCAAACGGTTTGGTTTGATACCGAGTTATCCAGTCGGCGGAGGTGTCCAAGGCCCGGATCCAGAGGCGTGGGAGTATATTTGGGTTGGACAAAACCTCTTGAGAAAAAACCCATAATTCTAACTATAATTCTAAAAATTTACACTAATACCAGCCCCCAAATTTGCCAAATTTGAAAAAAACTTGTTAATCCCAACTTGGTATTGTTGTCAAAGATTACTGGTGAATTTCATCGCTTGCACTTAATATACCAAAACCAAAATTAACTTGTACAGAGTAATTCGTAATTTTCCCGTCATTGCGAATGAGTGTAACGAATGGGTGCGGGAGCTGTGGCGACCAAGTGGTAGCGTAGCGAACAGACCAAAGGGAACAGAGTGTAGCGAAGTAATCTTTTAATACTTCATCTCATTTTTACCAGATTTTACCATAAGATCACTTTATTTCATTCGTAATGACACTGACTTCGTTCTTTTGGTTTTTCAAAATTAAAACTTATATCTACACAATTTCCAGCCCAAAATTTCCAGCCAATCTAGTTTCTGGGCTTTGCCCGCCAATCAAGTGAGAATCTAGATTTACCAGACTTTCGCCGTGCCGAATAAGGATGAGTTTGAGAGTTTTGAGGTTAGCTTTCATAATTATTTATTAAAATGTTTGAGCCAAATTTGAGCAATTTTTTGCCTTGTTTTTTTCTCTAATTGATATAATTTATTTTCAAGGTTTGGGTTTTGAAGTAAATATAGCCAATCCCTATTAAACCTTTACAAAAAGTAAAATATTTTCTACAGTTTAAATATGTCTCGCTATAGCAACGATTTGAGGTTAAAAGTCATTACTTTTTTCAAACAAAATAGC
>JBIIDY010000103.1:0-5770 GCA_044238065.1 Limisphaerales bacterium
GGTTAAAAATTTCAGAATTATTAGCGGAATTTGTAGATATAGACTGAATAAAATAGCTAAAAGATTTAATTTAATTTGTGGAATTTGTAACCTAAAAAATGTTTAACGCAAGAGGTCTAATATAAAATACCTTTGTCATCTCTATAACCATAGTCTCCAGTTTTCCAAAAGTTTACAGGAAATTTATGAAATGGACTAAGCACTAAACAATCTTTAGTTTTTTCTTCCATTCCTAAATAACCGATTGTAACTGTACCACCTCTACACCAAATTTCACCCACTTCATTAGGATCGCATATACGCTTATTATCTTCACTTACTATCAATATTTCTGTATCTTCTACTACATTTCCAAGGGGTATAGATGTTGTATTTTCCAAAATGTCCTCAACCCAGTAATATGTTATTATATTTGTCTCTGTTGGACCGTAGATATTTGCTATTTTCGTATTAGGTAAAACTTCTTTTAGTTTACGCAATTGTGGTATAGGAAAGGGTTCTCCTGCATACATTACTGTTCTAAGCTTAGTTTCTACATTGGCTAATCCTCCTTTATTAATTAAAGTTATAAAAGTTGAAGGGGTTGTATATAAAATTGTAGCTTGAGAACTCTGTATTAAATTCACATAATCTTTGTGTTTAAATTCTGTATCTCTATCTCCATTCCAGTCAAAACAAGCAAGTGTAGCTCCAGCCTTAAAAGTATTAAAAATATCAAACACGGATAAATCAAACTTAAAAGGTGCCCTAGACATAACAATATCTTTATTTGTTAAGTCAAATTCTTTATGCATCCAGTCTACAAAAGTTCTAGCATTCCTATGAGTTAACATTATTCCTTTGGGGATACCTGTTGAGCCAGAGCTGTGTAAAATATATGCTAAATCGTCGCTGACTTGATTAATTTCTGGTAATTCATCTGTAGAATATTCTTCCACATTAGCAAAAGTTAGGATATTAGGTGGCAAATCTGACAAATCAGTGTGTTTAGTAAAGATCCATTTTACATCATGATATTTTAATATTAATTCTTTATATTCTTCATACCAAAAGGGATCTATACAAATTAGATCAAGTTTAGCGTTATCAATTATTTTAGATAATCTATCTTCAGGGGATTTTTCGTCCAGTGGTACATAAGCCCCACCTATTTTTAAAGCACCAATAATAGAAGCGATACTATTTGTATTAACATTTGATAATATTCCTACATATGGTTTATTCCTTATATCTCCTGCTTTTGAAGCAATAAAAATATTACTAAACTGATTAGTTAGTTTATTCAAATCAGAATATGAAATAGTGGCTTTATCTTCATTAATAATTACCGACTTATTTGGATAATCTTTTACTGCTTGAGTGAACACATCATGTAATAAATAGCGCATAAGTTAAAATTCAATTATTAAAGTGTCTGTAATATTTTGAGTTATTCTTCTAATTCGACAATTGGAAATATTCATGAAATGTTCCTCAATCTTATCTACATCAATCAATACATCGTCACTATCGTATGGAATATCAATTCCTTGTGTCTGTTTATTTAAAAAGTCAAAATAATTTTTTCCTTATATCCATAGAATCTTTACTTTTCTTATTCCAGCAAGAAATTACAAAAACATCGCCTGATCGGTGTAAATTATTAATACACCCTAAAGGATCTGTTATGTAAGATATAACATTAAAAATAAAAAAATATAACTTTTTACCAGTTTGATTTAAGTCTTCAAATTCTAATTTATCTAAACCCTTGGCAATAAAATTAATTTTATTAATACTGCGATTATTGATATAATTTATCCAAACTTTAGCTGAATCGTTTATGTACATATCTATATACGGCTCAATGCAAGTATAATTTAAACCATAATCGATAGCCTTTGACAAATACATAAAGTCACCCCCCCCCTACAACATTAAAATGGGTAAAATTATTTAAGTTGTTTATAAGATAATCATCTATATTAGCATTCTCTTCATAAATAAATTGCTTAGCATAAGAAATTGCAACGGGTGTTAACATTAACCAATAATAATAAGGAGATATGTTATTTCTAATATCAACAGAAGACATCATAAGTTATAAATAGAATCGGTACTTTTTTTTAAAATTGGATTTTGAATAGGTATAAAATATTTGTATAAATTTGTTTGACATTGATTTTATTTAGAAAATGGATTTTTTGAAAAAAACTCTCTAACTTAGAGTGGATAAATTTTCAAAATCTGTCAACAAAAAAATCAACGGGAAAATTCTCATTTCTAACTAGATTTCTTGAATTAAACATTTTTTAGCTTACAGGTTTCGTACCACCTGAATCAGCTTTTATAACTTCTTTTGTGTTTTATAATCAAAGTTAAAGATTTTTTTTTAATCAGCTTTTTAATGAAAATTCAGTTTTAGTTTGGAGGTTTTAAAATATTTTCAAGCGTTTTTTATCCGCACGATTCTGGCTACCAGATTTTTATTTGACAAATTTAGATTACTTTACTTTATTTTTTTTATTAGTTCAACGGATTTTTGGGATTACACTTTTTGCCCATTTCTTAACTTTTTTACAATTTATATTTTTATGTCCAATCTCGACCTTATCAAATCTATCCGTGCTCGCACCAACCTATCTTACAAAGATATTAACAAAGCCATTGATGCTCTTAATTCTACTGATGAAAACGCTATTATTGACTATTTGCGACAACAAGGTGTCCTCAAAGCCCAAGCTCGCAACGACCGCGACACTAACGAAGGTGGGGTTTTTTCGTATGTTCACGAAGGCAAAATCGGCGTAATGGTAGAAATCAAATGTGAAACTGATTTTGTTTCCAGAGGTGATATTTTCAAGAATTTTGGTAAAGAATTGACCCTGCACATCGCCGCAAGTCAACCAAAGTTTGTCTCTGAAGATGAAGTTGACCAAGATTTTGTTGCTAAAGAAATCCAAATTGCTCGTGAAAGACTGATCAACGAAGGTAAACCAGAAAATATGATGGATAAAATTTTGGAAGGTGTTAAAAGCAAAATTGTCAAAGAGTTTAGCTTGCTTTCTCAACCTTTTCTTATCAATCCAGACATTACAATCAGCCAATTAGTCGCTCAAATCAGCCAACAATGTGGTGAAAAAATTGAAATTACTCGTTTTGTGATTTATAACCTAAATTCATAAAAACTTTAATCAAATTGGGTAACCAAAAACTAAACCTTGTTTTCAGGGTTTTTTATTTTGCCTCATTTTCTTCATAAACATCCCCTTATTTGATATCCAAAATCACATTAACTTGCAATTGGTAATTTTGAAAAACTAAAATCTATGCAAATTGGTAAAGATTTGGGTATGAACAAAGCAGTTTGTCATCACGAATGAAATAGACCATACAGAGAATTAACCAGTAAAAATCAAATTATGGGTCATCACGAATGAAATGAAGTGATCTTGTGGTAAAAACAATTACAACTAAAAACTTGGTGAAGTATAAAAGATTGCTTCGCTACACTCTCTGTTTCCTTTGGTTACCTATTTCGCTACACTCATTAGCAATGACCAGTAAGACGGAACGGTGTGAAAATTGTGGATATAAACTTGGGAAAGAGTCTAAAACGATCTAAAATGAATTAAAATCAGATTTTTTGGTATAATAGATCCAAATTATTTTTATTTTTATCAAAGTATTCCAGTAGGTCTATCTTTAATAGCTCGGTAATTTTATCATCGCTAAATCTTTTTTTGATCACTTGACCGGGGTTACCTACCACAATAGAGTAAGGTGGTATGTCTTTTGCCACGACTGCTCCAGACCCTATCACTGATCCTTTGGATATTTTGACCCCAGAAAGTATCATACAACCATAACCTAGCCAAACATCATCCTCTATAATTATTGGCCCCTTGCTTTTTGCCTCCACTTCTCCCAAAAAAATACCTTTGAATGGATAGGTAGATATGGCATCCATAGTGTGATTACCACCCAAAAGTATCTTGACATCACCAGCAATTGAGCAAAAATTACCTATTTCTAAATACTCATCATCACCACGACATGATAGGACATTTAGCTCTCCATATGTGTATTTTCCCACTTTGACTTTATTCATTTTGAACACATTTTTGACGGCGGTGTAATTATGACGGTTATTTCTTCTCCATTTTATTCTAAATAAAACGAGTGATATTAGTGATTTTATTTTTTTGAACGGATTTAACATAGATTAAGTTTGATTAAGAATTGGTTTTGGTGAATTACCTCTGGAAACAAAATCATTTTCACATTTGAGTAAAAAACAAAGCAAGAGTTATCACGGATGAAATGATGCATAGTGGAGCCTGGTTAGACCTTTACATTTTTTTAGTCAGTTTGAAGAGTATGAAATTTGTATTTTCTTTGTAATTTAGAGATAAACTGGATAATTTAATGTTTGGAAAAGTTTTGACTTTTTTGTAAATGTGTAATAGGGATTGGCTATAATCTAAAATCTAGTAAAGCTAAATATGAAGTGTTAAAAGATTACCATACTCACAATGACGTGGGAAAAAAGAACGCAATGGTAAAGAGGATTGTTTTATGCCTTTCAATGGTTGGAAAATCAAGAATTACCCAATAAAAAGAAAGTTAACACAGGCTTGACTTAATGAAAGAAATAAAAATAAAACTGAATAAACTTGTCAAATAAAAAAAATTAGAAGGTTCAAATCATCAAAACCCTAGATAGATCTCTTTCAATTCCTGACTGTATTGTTTTTTACTATTTTAATAGTTTTAATATTTTTTTAAATGTTAGAATTTTCAAGATTTAGACACTAAGCTAGAATTTCTTAAGAAAGTAGCGAGAGAAGTGAAAAAATTGAGTATGGAAATCAAGGAAATTGCTACTACGTTAAAAGGCTGCAGGGAAAAAACTAATAAATCACTAGATGAATGGTTTAAACTGATGTTAGTAAATATGAAAATTAAATAAAATAAAAAATACAAATCTGCTATTAGCCTTAAATTAAAACTAGAATCTCTCTAAAAATTTTGAATTGATGTAATTTATAAAAGAAATTGAAAAATAAATAAAGCATGTTAGTCAAAAAACAAAATGGTGTAATAATCAGAGCAAAAAACACGAGCGATGCAAGACTATCCCAACCTTCTGTCCAAAATAAATACAAATATAACAAAATAGAGTATAAAAAAATGTATAAAACTATTTCAATAATAGAAAAATATTTTACAAATCTTGATTGTTTGGTGTCAAATTGGATTTTTTGTGATTTTTTGAAAATTGGCATATTGAAAATTGGCATAAATAAAAATAAGGTTTAATTTTTTTTGGTAATTACCACCAACCATCGAAACTTGAAAAAACATCGTAAATATAATACAATTAAAAAATGGATAATCGCAAAATAAGTGTCAAGATTTAGCAAAATTTGGAGTAAAATTAGACTAGAATTTAGAACTAGAATTTAGCTTTTGTGGCTAATTAAAAGGTGTTTTGATTTTGAAAGTGTCGTAAGTTTGATCAAAATTCAGCTTAATTTTTAATTTCTAAGAATTCCTGCGATCTAACTTGAATTATTCAGCAATTGTATCTTGTCTGTCTTTTGTTTTGTAATAGACATCTTTCCTAATTCAAAATCCTTAATTTTGGCTATTTTTCGTTGTTTTTTTCTGCAATGGCAAATTTGTTGAGAAAACTGACTTTTACAGAGCCCACTTCTGGCTTCATTTTTGGCAAAACTTTTTGAAAACACACATTTTTCCAAATTTAAAAAACTACTCATTACTTTAT
>JBIIDY010000008.1:0-19496 GCA_044238065.1 Limisphaerales bacterium
GCTTGAAAATATAAACTTTCCATTATTATTTGTAATTTACAGATAAATTTGGTAATTTAACATTTTGCTGATTTTTACTTTTTCGTAAAGGTGCTATAGGAATTGGCTATATAAGTCATTTTTAAGTGAATTTAGGTTTCAAATAGCTTTTGGAACAGTTTTTGAATGAACTTGAAAAGTTTTGATTTGTTTTTGACATTTTTATTTTTTTAAATTATCTTATAAGATAGTTTCTTTGGAAGAATTTTTCATATTAAACAAATTTTGAAATGTGGTTTGAAATGTGGTTTTGGAGTTAAATTTTCTCAGTAATTTTTTTGTCCAACTTTATTTTTATTTTTCCAAAGTTTTCATCAAATATCTAGTTAAGCTCATTTTTAAGCAAAAAAGTGTCCATAAAATACTTTCAAAACTACCAAAAAATAACTCAATTAATCACTTGACATAATCAAAAATCTGTGTTATTAATTCGTCTTATTACATTTCCCCTAGCTTTACCAAAAGTTAGTTAAATTGTAATAGTTAGCAAAAATTTAGCATCTTTCCAAAGTTTATTAATCATTTTCACCATTTCAAAAAACCTAACTCAAAACTTCAATTTTAAAAACAAATCACAAAAACAAATTATTAACTCTTTTTAACAATTTTCAATTTTATTACAATTTCTTATGTTCAAAAAACTTTTTATTTCATCTTTTGCTTTAGCACTAGCAGTTAGCCAACTTGGTCTTAATGTTTCGGCTCAAGTCATCGCTCTTCCAATACCTGTAATGCCAAGTCCCACAGACATGGAAGACACTGGAGCAAGCTCATCATCAGCTAGATCATCAGCTAGATCATCAGCTAATAATACAACATCATCAATCACGGTCACTCCAACAACGGCAGCCGACTCCTTAATCACGCCAACTTGGGGAATGAATGTCAAAACTTGCTTGGAAATTTTTAACTGGGAAACCTACGCAGCCGAAAAAGCGGCGGGCAGATCTGCTAACCCATATGACAAAAAAGGCTGTTTGACCCAAAAAAATCTTGTCACCAATTCCGCTAATCCTGATAGCGTGAACGACGCCGATGGAAAAGCTGTGATTACCAAAAACGCAGCTGGTAAAATTACCGCTGTGAATTACAATGTCGGGGCAATTAGAATTAAGGATTTGGATAATAACCCAGCAACTCCACCAATGTACAAGGATTTTCAAAACACAGATAACGCTGAAGCTAAGGTAGCTTTTGGTAATATGCCCGTGCTTGGAATTTTTCCTAATGCTGGTAACGCCGCACAAGGCTTGAATACATATGAACCCAACGGCACGCTTGCAACTAATGGCTCTAATGTTGATAGGTCAAAGCTTGATGTTCCAGCTACTCTTAGGAGTATTTATTCCGAAGCTGAGCTAGCCAGGATCTACGGTTCTGGTTCCGCAAGAACTGGTGCCCCAAGGCTGATTTTTACAGGGCCAGATAAACTCAACTCTAATCCCAGCTTGTACGATGGTGGAACTTGTTACCCAGGAACAACCAGAACAGACCTTGGCAAAATGAAAGTTAGAACTAAAATTTTGAATGGTACTGCTGGCGAAACCAGTGTTGCCCCCGAAAGTTTTGGAGATCCAGCAAACCCCATAGTAGCTTGTCACTGGAGGTTTAAAGACGGTACCAAAAGCGAGATTGTTCTTGACCGTAATTTAGAAGTTCGTCAATTTGTCTTTGTAATTAATTACCCAAATCAAGCTCAATGCACCGCGATTTGGAATATCCCAGCTGATCAATACGCTTATTGTCAAAAATTCTTCCGCGATCGTTACGGTAAAGTCTTGACTGGTAAAGGTGATGGCGACAAATTAGTCTATACTTACACTTATTATGGAATGTGGAGTGATGCTAGTAACATTTGTCAAACAGTTGGTACTACATTAGTTCCAGATTGTAGCCCAAGTTACAGGTGGAATAGCAACACTAATTTCGTAGATCCAGATTTGACAGGCCCTAGGGCAAACTTTACAACTTCTGCCACCGAAGCCCAATTGATTGAATTTTACGCTGAAAACAACCGAGTCTTTAGAGTTCCAGCCCTTGCCTCAGCTTTTGGATGTGTTGCTACTGCCACTCCAGGAATTTGTAGCACCAAAGCAGTTGACTTACCAGCTATCAAAGCCACTTTCACCCCAGCCCAAACTACAGCTTACAATACCTACGTCGCTGGATTGAAAAGCCGATACGAAGGCTATGTCAGAAGTTTCAAAGGTTATAGCGTATATGTTCTTTAATCATTGAAAAAAACTGAAAAAACCAATTACTCACCTCCATTTTTATGGGGGCTTTGTTTTGGGTTTATTTATATATTATAATTGACGCAAAATAGATAAAACTTACAGAGCCTTAACCAATTATTAATCTCTCCCATCCTTATAATTTACTGGATTTAGCGAATCAATTTTCCAATTTAGGGGATTATTTAGGATATATTCTCTGATCCTGTCCAAATCTTTGTCATTTCGGATAATGTGATCATAAAATGATTTTTGCCAAATTGAATTATATTTTTGAATTAAAAATTCCACCGTAGGGGAAAGCCCCTGCTTTCCATAGAGGCTAGGGATCTCCGCTACATTAAATTCTGAAAGGCCATGTTGATCTATACACTCATCCAAATGTAAAGATTTTATTTTTCTATAAGAAGAAGATTTGAAAGCAGAAATTATTTTGAATAAATTTGTTGGTTTTTGTGTATTTTTTGAGGTCGGAACACCGTTAAAACCGATAATTCCATGAAAATGATTTGGCATTATTACATATTCATCTAAAATTATGTTTGTATAAAAATTAAGATTTGCTAGCCATTCTTGTTTTAGAATTTCACCATTTTGATTTAACATAAATTTTGATGTGCTTGAAAAACGGGGGCTTGGTTGTGGATTTGGAAAGGTGGTGGTTATTTCTGTCTCTGGAAAGCAGGAATTTGATTGTGGGTTTGGAAAGCAGGGGCTTTCCCCTACGAAAATACATTGTCTGTCTTGGACGCAGATGGTTACAAAATACCAATGACCGCCTTGATACAATTCTTTAAAGGGTAAGCGGTTTGGTTTACGGGTGGGTAATGGAGACATTTTTGTTGCGTTTTGGGTAATAAGTTTTTTACAATTTATACAAATCTCTTACCCCGTTTTCAATCAAATTGTCAACCCTTTTCACTTCCATTTCCAGTTCCAAAGCCTTCACCTTCTGCTCGTCAAAATAAGCCATAAGTTCAGCCTCTTGTGATAAAGACAATTTTTGTTTTGTAGAGGAAAGCCCCTGCTTTCCAAACCCACAATCAAATTCCTGCTTTCCAGAACTAAGCTTTCCATGGAGGCTGGGAGCCTCCGCTACGAATTTTTTGATCGCCTTGTTGACCTCATCCAAAAAGTCATAGGTTTCTAGCTTGTGCCAGTGTTTGAGTTTGGTGGAGATTTTAAAATTCCCAGTTGTAGAGGCGACCACCGTGTCGCCATTGGTTGATTTTATATTCCTAAAATACTTAGCCTGAATCAACTTCACAAAACTATCAGTCAACTTTTGGCTTTCCTTTTTCAGCTCCATAATTCTATCCACCAACTCGGCAATTTGGGCTTGCTCGGCTGGCGTGGCTATGACAAAAGGTAAATCTCGTAAATAAGTTAATTTTACTTGCGGAAAAACCTTGCCAAGTTCTTTGACTTTGGATTGATAAACAGAGTTGATAAGCTCGGAATTAAAAATAGCCAAAGCATACCGATAATCAACTTTTCCCTTGTACTCATCTCGTAAAATAGCAGACAAAATACTTCTTCCAAACCAAACACCTTTTGTATCAATAGTTGCCAAAATTCTACTCGCAGTCTGCCTCCAAATTAGTTTTGGAGCTATCTCAAAATATTCTTTATTCAAAATAACTCTTTCATTTTCAGCCTTAAAATCTTGATAGTTAGTTCTTACAAAATGATCAGTTTTTTCATCTATATGATATTTATCTATGTTTTCACCTTTCCAAAAATTTACATCAAAACTTGGATTTTCACAATTACCATCATATAAAAGAAGACTACTTAAATTACTTTGTCCTTTTTCTGTCTTTCCCACATTTACAGCTTGATAATTTATTCCCGCATCTTTCATCAAAAAAACATTATCAAAAGTTAGTTCTGTTTGAGTTATTTTTTCCAAAAAGTTGTTTTCACTTTCTTGTTTTTTTCTTTCTTCATTTAGGTTCAAATTTTTTAGAGTTTCGGGTAGTTTAGACCTTTCAACCTTTGTCAAATCCACTACAAGCGGTTTGCGATAAGCTGGAACTTTGTGAACAAAAAGCATACAACAAGGCAATTCCACCTCTGGAAAAATCTTTTCACCCAAATTGACAACATACCAGTCATATTGATTAAGTATCTCTTTCAAATCCGCATATCTTGGTTGAAACAAAAAAGTATTTGGTACAACAAAACCTAATCTTCCACCATCATTGAGAAGTTGCAAGGCTTTATCAATAAAAATTTTGTAAATATCTTTGTGATTTTTGGTAGAATTTGGATAAGTTTTGGCAAAATATTCACTGTATTTATCAATATCTGCACCCCATGGCGGATTGCCCACGATGATGTCAAAAAGACCACCCCCCGACCTGCGGTCGTACCCCTCAAGAGGGGAATTTTGAGTTGGTTTGGTGATTTGAGAATTTTGACTTGACATAAATTGAGTTTTGTTTTATAGTTATTAGTAATTTAGACGAAAGTCCGCTCCCTCTTTTTAGAGGGTAATTTTATTGGTTAAAAAAGTTAATAAACTCTGATTTTACTTTTGCAAATTCGTTTTCATCCAGCCTTTCAACAAAATATTTTAACCTTTTGCTATCAATCAATTTCATTTGACTAAAAATGTAACTACCGTGTTTATTTTGGACAAAACTGGGGTAATACCAACTACCGTTTTTGGGCTTGGAAGTCAGTGGAATGGCATAAAAAGTTTCTTTACTAAGTTTTTTGACAATCAAACAAGGTCGTAAAAACTCTTCTTTTCCATCAATTTCAAAACCAATATTCGCTCCAAAATAGCAATACCAAACTTCTCTTTCTTTGAATGAAAGTCTAAAATCTTGTTCATCCAGTTTTGGCTTGAGGGCGAACCAGTCAAGGAAATTTTTGATAAAGTTGGGTTTGTTGGTTTGAGTTGGGTTTGAATTTTTACTTGACATAAATTGAGTTTTGTTTTATAATGTTTTTAACAACTGCGATTTTCGCACCTGAGACCTCCTTAACTGGGGGATCGTTTTTTAGATATTACCTGATAAATAAGTGTTTAGTTTTTGCTTGATTTGTGCAAATTGCTCGTCGTTGAGTCTTCTGATTTTCCTAGAAAGTCTTAAAACATCAAAAGATTTTGGATTGGTGGTTAAAATATAAGATTCTACTTTTTGTCTGTCAAAAGTGTAGCTAATATCGTAATAAAAAGCAGGATTGTTCGGTTTTTCACTTGTAAGCGGAAGGGCTACAAAATGTCTGCCAGATTTACGAATTATGAGAACTGGTCTTTCAAAATGGTCGTTTTTACCACAGATTTCTGTGCCGATATTGACACCGATTGAAGCATACCAAATTTCACCAGCTTTAAAACGATAGTTTTTTCTTTGTTTGTCAAAAAGCGGAGTTTGCTTGATTTCTAGCTGTTTTTGGTACTCATTCCAGCCATCAAAGTTTTTGATAAAGTTGGGTTTTTGAGTTTGATTTACAGGCATATTTGATAGTTTTTTTGGAAGTTTATGATTTGGCTTTTAAGGCCTTGACTAAAATTTTAAATTTGAATTTAAATCTACTACATTTTTATATGTAAAATAATTATTATTTATGTCAAAATTTCAAATTGGTCAATCTGTATGTGATAAAAAAGATGGTGAAGTTGTGGAAATTGTTGATTTTTCAGAAAAAACTGGATATTATATTGTTAACTGGTTTGATTCTATGCAGATTTATAAGGAAGAAGACTTAATCGAGCAAGAAAACTATTTAGAACCAGAAGAGCAAGAAAGAGAGGATAAAATGGATTTGATTTTAAAAAAATTAGATTTAATTTTGGATAAATTAGGTAAATAGTCTTTTAACTAATCATCATTTCTCAAATGTCCAAACTCCTTTTCCCAATCAAAAGCTAAATTTCCAGCAATTTCAGGATCATCAATCAGGGAATTCCCAACCTTCACATTGTCATCCAAATTATTCAGTTTTTGATCTTTTTTGGCGGTTTTTAGCCACAGACTAAGTTTAGCAATTTCTACACTTTCAGGTTGGAGATCCACCATAAAAATGTTGTTTTTGAGAATGGATTTGTCTATTTGTACTTGATTAAAAAGGTCGTTTTCGTCGCTGGAAAGTTCCTTGAATTTTGCCTCGTGTTTTTTGGTCAAAAATTTATGTACTTGATTTGGAAATGCACCGCTTCCACCCGCTGGATCTAGGATTTTGATGGATTGTAAAGAATCCACCCCGTCAACTTCGTTGCCACCCCTCAAGAGGGGAATTTTTTGATCCTCAAGCCAGTTTCCTATGGTTTCGCTCACAATGTAGTCGGTGATATATTCAGGGGTGTAATAAATACCGTCTTTTTTTCTTTTGGAGGTTTTGGTAGAGGAAAACCCCTGCTTTCCATTTTGAAGACTGGGAGTTGTTTGATTTTCATGGAGACTGGGAGTCTCCGCTACATTAATCTCGGCTTTTATCTCCTCAATGTCACTGATACTTTGCTCAAAAATATGCCCTAAAATGTTGACATTCAAATCACTTTGAAAATCGTATTCGGCAAGTTTGGTAAGATCCTGCCAAATGTTGTCTTTGATTATTAAATTATCAAGTTCCACATCTTCAGCAAAAAGCCCTCCGTTGAAAGGGTTAATTTTGGGATATTCACTACCTTTGTCTATCGCCCGAAACAGACCTTTGAATTGTTCCCAGATTTTAGTTTCACCACCAAACGAATTTTTAGTATTTTCAAAAACTTTTTTGATTATCCCGCTGGGAAGTAAATAACCGTCCTCGCAAAACATTACAAAAATTAGGCGATCAAGAATTTTTTGTGATTTTTCTAGGAGGAAAATTTTGTGATTTGTAGGGGAAAGCCCCTGCTTTCCATATGGGTTTTCATGGAGACTGGGAGCCTCCGCTACGAGGTTATTCTCTACCAAATGTTCAAATAAATTCAGCCGTCTTTGTTTGTAATCGTTGTAAAATCTTTTGGTAATTTGTTCTTGTTCAAGCTCGCTTTGACTAATCAGAGTTTCTAAAAGGCTTTGTTTGTTGTTGTTTTTGAGTAAGGTTTGCTTTTTGAGGATAAAAATAAATTCATCCAGTTTATCTTCTTTTTCAGCCAGTTCCCTGAGAAAGTATTCTTGATATTCGGTTTGTTTGGTTTTGAGAGTATAAATTCTAAATTCCAAAAAGTTGCCGACAATGCCAATTTCTGCCCCAACTTTGCCCATATAATCCCACATTTGAGACACGGGGGTTTCACCAGCTTTGCCTTTATCAAGGCTTTTGGTATCAATTCCTTTCCATTCTATGGCGACTTGGACTTGTGGCAATTGCGGTGTAGAGGAAGTCCCCTGCTTTCCATATGGGTTTTCATGGAGACTGGGAGTCTCCGCTACGTTAAACTCTCCCAAAACCCCGTCAATGCTTCTACCTTGAGTGGAATATTCAAACTCTAAATTTTCATGTAATTTGTAGCCCAAAAACTCAAATAATCTTTGTAAAAATGGGACTTTTTCAGATTCTTCCTTGCCAAATTTGCCCATTTCAATTCTACTCAATGTTTCTTGGAATAGTGTTTTTAATGCTAGTTTTCGGTCGCTGGCAATTTCATGCTTATGTTTAGCAACAGTTTCTTGGAGAAGTTTTTTATTAAAAAGTGGCATAGTTCGCTTTATTTTTAGCTGGGAATTACTTTGTAAAGTAATGTTTTTTAATCTTTGTGTCAAACATTATTGCCTCCAAGCTATGCTATAATAAGTTGAATATTCTATTTTTGAGAAATTTCCTAAATATTTAAATGCCAAAAAACCTTCAGTGCAAAGGCTCAATTTATTGCAAAAACTGCTCACAAAAAAATCCAGAACTTTGTGTCTATCAAAAAAATATGTATAAAAGTACAGCTGAAAATCCTAATATCAAAATAATGGTTAATAAAATATCTACTAGAAATTTAACTTTTAAAAGAAATAAGTCAAACTTTGAATAGTTTATTTCAAATGGTAAATCATTTTCTGTTTTTAGTTTTTCTAGGATTTTTAAACTTCAGAAATATATAGCTAATCCCTATAACACTTTTACGAAAAATTAACCATTTTATCCGTAAATAAAAAAGAAAATATGAAGTCCACACTTTTTAAACTGACTAAAAAACTGTAAAGATTTAATTGGGATTAGTTATAAAGTAAGCTGCTGACAACTTTTAAAAACTCGTTTTTTTTCTCCTCATTCTGTGTGAATTTCAATATTTTATTATAAAAACTCAAATCTACTTCCAACCCCTTATCTTTTGTCGCTAAAATTTTGGCACTTATGTGTAATTTATCCAAGGCTTCTTTTTGTGTAGGTCCCAAAATTAACTGTTGAGCAATCTTATCTTTTTCCTTATCTGTAAAAAATTGAGGAAAAACTTTTTCTAAAGATTCTGTGTAATATGTTATAGTTCTAATAGAAACTATATCAATTATTCCCAATATATCAACATACCAATTGTATAAATCCTCAATCTTGACAATTAACTCATTTTCACCTAAAACAAATATTTCGGAGTAGTGCTTAATTAACTCATCTAAAATATTACCTAAGTCGTTAGTTATTAAATCTGTATCCACATCGTAATCTAAACTTTCTAAAGGTTCAGCTAATTTCTTTACAGTGTTTATTTGAGATTTAAGTTTCTTAAGATTAGATATCTTTTTTTCTGGCGTCAACTCTAATTTGCGACTATTTAAACTAGCATGAACAACGCCAATATTTCTACTAAAATCTGTAAAATTTTTGATAATATCCAATAAAGGATGCTCATCATACTTTACATTCTCTGCATGTAATTTTGTAATATCTTTTCGAAAAAGCCCCATATAAAAGATTAGTTAAACTTGAGTGAATTAAAAAAAATAAACTTTCTGAAAATATTAAATTCTTAAAAAGATATTTGGTGAAGCATAGCTAGTCCCTATCAAACACTTACATTTATACATTTAATATTCAGCTTTTTCCACTTCCACCACGCTATCCATAATACCGCTTGGTACCAACTCTGGCTTGACCTTGAAAATAGTAGCCGCTACCTCTTTGTCAATTTCTTTGAGAAGACCTATGAAAACTGTCATTCCGTCTTGTTTGAATTCAGCTAGCGGATCTTTTTGGCTGTAGCCACGAAGTCTTACCGAGTCTTGCAAGTGATCAATCGTCACCAAATGCTCTGTCCACAAAATGTCAATAGCTCGCAAGAAAATGTACCTTGTCATACCAGATTTTTGTTGATTATCAAAAGTAGTCCATTTAGCCCAAAGTTGGGTTTTAATCTTGTCAAATATCTCCGCTGTTAGTTTTTTGGAATTGTAATTATAATCAGCCACAAGCTGGGTGAGAACTGCCACTTCAAAATCTTGAATATCCAAAATAGCTCTCAAATCAGTAGAAATTTGGTTGATTTTTTGGTCAAAAATTTGTTTAGTTTTTTTAGAATTTGGTTTTTTCAATCCTTCAAAAATACGACCAACTTCACGATCCAAGGAGTTTTCCAGTTCTGTTTGCCAATGGAAACCGTTACCAGTCAAAACCTTACTTCTGCGAGAATAAACGACATTACGTTGGCGGTTAATAACGTCATCATACTCGGTGACGTGCTTTCGAATATCAAAATTCTGACTTTCTATTTTCTTTTGAGCTTGTTCAATTAACCACGAAAGTGTGCCAAATTGGATTGCTTCGTCGTCCGCTACTGGCAAGACTCTGTTGTAATAAGCAATTTTTTCTCCGCCAAAAACCCGCAAAATATAATCTTCCAAAGAGATATAGAATTGACTTCTACCTGGATCTCCCTGCCTGCCGGCACGTCCACGAAGCTGGTTATCAATACGGCGACTTTCATGCCTTTCAGTTCCAATGACAAAAAGACCACCCAAACTTTTAACTTTTTCATGTTTGATTAGCCATTCTGCCCTTTCTTCCTCATTTTCAGGAGGTTCGCCGCCGAGCTTGATATCCACACCACGACCCGCGATATTAGTTGCCAAAGTAACCGCTCCTTCTTCTCCAGCTTTGGAGACAATGAGGGCCTCTTGTTCGTGATTTTTGGCGTTCAAAACTTGGTGGACAACTCCAGCTTCAGATAACATTCGGCTCAACTTTAGGTTTTTGTCAATGCTGGTAGTTCCTATCAAAATCGGCTGACCGTTGGCGTTCACTTCTTTAATATCACGCACAATGGCTTGGAATTTGCCGTCTTCAGTTTTGAAAACTTTATCAGTAGAGTCAATTCTTAGGGTTGGCTTGTTGGTTGGAATGGTAACCACAAGCAGTTTGTAAATTTTGAACAACTCTTCGGATTCGGTTGCCGCCGTTCCAGTCATACCCGCCAATTTTTTGTAAAGTCTGAAGTAGTTTTGGAAAGTAACGGTCGCTGTAGTTTTGCTTTCTGGCTGAATAGTTTGCCCTTCTTTGGCTTCGATAGCTTGGTGCAGACCTTGATTAAAACGTCTGCCGATCATCATTCTACCAGTAAATTCATCGACAATGACAATTTCACCGTTTTGAACTACATATTCTTTCTCTTTTTTGAAAAGAGCTTTGGCTTTGAGTGCTTGGTCAAGGTGATGAATCAAAGTTACATCGCTATTTTCTCCATACAAATTATCAATTCCCAAGTTTCGTTGAACTTTTTCAATTCCCAGTTCGCTTAAAGTTACAGTTTTACGTTTTTCATCCACAGAGTAATCAAGAGTCGGGTTTAAACCGCTCACAAGCTTGGCAAAGGTGCGGTATTTTTCACTAGAATTTTCATCTTGAGCCGAAATAATCAGCGGAGTTCTAGCCTCATCAATCAAAATTGAGTCCACCTCATCAACCATGGCGACACAATGTCCTGCTTTTTGACAGATTTCTTGGGGAGTTTGTGCCATATTATCCCGCAAATAGTCAAAACCAAATTCGCTATTTACCCCATAAACGATGTCCACAGGTTGATTTTTCTCATCGTCCCAATAAGCCCTTGCCCGATCACAGGGAACTAAGTGTTTGACATCCAAAACAGACCTTTTATCTTGTTGTTCACCATCGTCCAAAGTATCAACTTGCCCCAACTCTCTTTTTTGCTCTGATTTGAAATCACTCTGATGCCCCAATTTGAAATAAAAACTAGAATTTGGCTGAATAATTCCAACCGTTAGTCCCAAAAAATTATAAATTTGTCCCATCCAACTAGCATCGCGTCGTGCCAAGTAATCATTGACAGTGACGACGTGAACTTGAGACTGCTGTGGAAGACTGTTGAGATAAACAGCCAGCGTGGAAACCAAAGTTTTACCTTCTCCAGTTTTCATTTCGGCGATACGTCCATCATTTAGCACCATCGCTCCAATCAATTGAACGGGAAAATGCTTTAAACCAATTGTTCTAAAAGCTGCCTCACGCACAACAGCAAAGGCTTCTGGCATAATTTCCAAGAGCTTTTTTTGAATGGCTTTACCTTCTAGACCAATAAATTGACTGCGAAATTCTTGAGTTTTGGCTCGCAATTCTTCGTCGGTTAATTTTTGCATTGCCCCATCCAAAGCTTCAATTTTATCCACGATTCGCCAGTATTTTTCCAATTCTTTCCCTTCTCCGATGGTTTGGCTGATGAAAGATGAAAAAAAGTTTTTGCTTTTATGGCTAAGATTTTTATTTTTTTTGGCAGTTTTGGTGACAGTTTTTTGTTGAATATTTTGGCTCATAATAACGAAAATAATTTGACGAAAATAATTTGGAATTGTTTTAAAAGTTTTTTAAGAATTTTGAACTCTAATAAAAGCAGTTTTAGTTTGATTATTTTTTGAAAAAAGCTGATAAAAATGAATTTAAAAAGTTTTTGCCAAGCCAAATCATCACTTGAAACCAGTAAAAAATTTAAACTATGTGAATAGTAAAAATATAAAACAGTCTTTTGTAAGTTGTCAAATTTGTTTTGCTCAAGGTTTGTTTTTTGGTAATTTTAAGTAATTTTTGAGACACTTTTGGAAAATAATTTGAAAGTGAAAATTGAAAGCGAAAATACATCTGGAAAGAAAACCATAACAGACTAAAACATTATCAAAATGTTGGCAAGTTGAAATTTATCAAAACCACTCACCTTTTCAAACTTCAGACTAATTTGAGTATAAACAGCCGGGTGTCATCACGAATGAAATGAAGTGATCTTGTGATAAAATCTAGTAAAACTAGGTTTGAAGTAAAAAGATTACTTCGCTACACTCTGTTCCCTTTGGTCTGTTCGCTACGCTCTGTTCACTGTGTTCGCCTAGTCGCTTTGCTCCTGCACTTGGTCTATTTGTTCCCGCACCCATTCGTTACACTCATTCGCAATGACAGGGGAAAACGCAATGACAAATAAGCCCTCAATGACGTGAAAATTAGGAATTAACTAGTAGCAAGCTAATGTGGGTTTGGGTATAACTTGAAAATAGGAAAATTTCCACAACTTGAAAGATGATTTTGTGGGAACTAATTTTTGCTAAAAGTTTCACAATTTCCACAAATTTCGCTGAATTTTAAATTTAATTTTCTGGTTCAACCAATTTCCTGTTTAGCTGGAAATATCTGGTTTTTGAGATTTTTTTGACAATTTTATTTATTTTTATTTGGCTATTTTTAGCAATTATTCCAAAGTTTTTTGGCTATTTTAACTTTCTAAATTTCCAGTCAACCAAGTTTCCACTAACTAATTATTTTTTATCAAAATCTATGTCCAAAATCATCCTCACCGACGAAGAAATCAAAAAAATCGCAGGACTTGCCAGACTTTCTCAAAACCTCACTCAAGCAGAAATTGACAATTATCGTGAAAAATTAAGCCCAATTATTAGCATTGCCCAAGAATTAAACCAAATTGACACAAGTCTTTTGGCGACCACCGACGGCTGGCGAACTTTCACGCTGGAAGATTTGCGAAAAGACGAACCAACTCCTGACAATAATCAAAACGAAAATTATCAAAGAATCCGCCAAAATATCATCACCAACTGGACAACTCGAGTCAACCCCAAAAATCCCATAGCCGCTTCTCCAAAATACGGAAATTTGTTGGTCTTGCCAGGTATTTTCTCTGAAAGCTAGGTTATTTTTTTTAATTATTTTTTCTCGCAAAGTTGGTAATAATATACCCAAAATCACATCAATTTTGACAGATAAGGAAATCACTTAAAAAATTATCTTTCCAAAATACACTGGGGTTTGAATTTTAAAATAAACATAATTAGTCAATCCCCAAATGGCCAATAAAACACCCCGTCTGCCTTTGGCGTCCACCCCTCAAGAGGGGAATTGGTTTAAAAATTCACACCACTCGTTTTTTAATTCAGTTTTAGCTTAATTTCACCCAGTATTTTTTGAAAATTTTTGAAATTTAATTTATGTTTCGTACTAGACAAGCTCCCAGCCCGACCGGTTTTTTACATCTTGGCACAGCCCGCACAATGCTTTTTACGCTACTTTTTGCCAGAAGTCAAAAGGGAATTTGGTATTTGAGATGCGACGACACCGACCGCAAAAGATTACAGCCAGAATCCTTTATGAACCTGCTGAAATGTATGGAAAGTCTAGGCATTATGCCCGATGAAGGTTTGAGTTTGGACAAAACTGGTTTCAAAGATTCTTTTTATGGTGCTTATCAAAAAGGGGAATTTGGCCCGTATATTCAGTCAGAAAGGCTCAAAATTTATCACGAACACGCCCAAAGAATGATTGATCAACGACTGGCTTACTGGACTTTTTTTGATGAGGCGGAAAAGGCGGAGCTGGTGGAAATCAAAGCCTTGACCAAAATGCCGATAGACTACTGGAAAGAAACTGCCAAAACTCACACGGAAGAGGAAATGTTTATGTCGGTGGAAAAGGGCCTTGTGGATCCACGGGAATGTGCTTTGAGATTCAAGCTAAAACGAGACAAAAAACTCAAATGCTACGACGAACTTTTGGGAGAATTGGAGTTTGATTTGAATTTGGAAGAGGATTTTATCATTCTCAAAAATGACGGTTTTCCCAGCTATCATCTAGCTCATTTGATTGACGACCGTTTGATGGAAACGACTTTGGTAATTCGCTCTCAAGAATGGCTACCGAGCCTTGCGAGGCACTGGACGATGTTTGAAGATTACTGGAAAAAAGTGCCAAAATTTCTACATTTACCTTTTGTCCTCGGGGAAACTGGCAATAAAAAAATGTCCAAACGGGACGGCAATGTTAATATGCAGGATTATTTGGATCAAGGCTATTTACCAGAGGCAATTCTCAACTATTTGGCTTTTTTGGGCTGGAATCCGGGCGACGACAAAGAGCTTTATTTGGACGAGGCTGATTTTGAAGCGACTGGAAATTAAAAATTTATGACAGATTTTGAAAAAGCGTTGCAATTGAAGGAAAAACTAATAACTTTGGTTGGTTTGTCTATTGATGAAGAATTGATTGATGATAATTATTACAAAAATGAGAGAAAATATTTTATTGACCACTATCCTCAAAAGATTCCAGATTTTATAAAAAAATGTAGAAATTTGAATGATTTTACAAATACTTTAAGAAATGTTGATACTGGAACTGGTTCTTGGCATTCCAGAAGAATGTTTATTGATAGTGAATTTACTAATTTTTTAGATTTTTTAGAATTTGGTGAGAATTTGCCAAGTGAAAAAATAGAATTAAAAAGTAATTTAGAAATAGAAAATAGTTTAAACATAATTTTAGAAAAAGATCTCTTTGAGCATATTAAAGAATTTTTAAAAGTTGAAAATTACTATCACTCAATCGAAGAATCTTATAAATTTGTTAGAGAAGAATTAAGAAAAATAACGGGCGAAGAAGTTGCTCACAAAGCATTTGGTGAAAAAAATTATACACTTATTTTTGGGAAATCAATTGGTGAAACACAAGCTGAAAAAGATTTTGTTGAAGGAATTAAATATCTTAATTTTGCAGTTCAATATCTTCGCAACGAAAAAGTTCATTTACTTGCAAATAATAAAAAAATTGATAAAAATCTTGCATTTCAATATATTATTTTGGCAAACCTAGCTTACAAATTAATTAAAAAATAATCAAAGAAACAACTTTTTACAAAAAAATTATTCACAATACTTACAAAATTCTCATAAATATGTCAACTTTACCAGCCAAAAACCGTTTTACAGTTATACCCGCTGTTTATTTAATCCTTGAAAAAGATGGCAAATATTTGTTTTTGAAAAGGCAAAATACCGGTTATATGGACGGCTATTATCAAGTACCCGCTGGGCATTTGGAAGGTGGTGAAAACCTAAAACAAGCGATGGTTAGAGAAGCTAAAGAAGAAATAGATTTAGATTTACTGGAAAAAGATTTGGAACTGGTTTTTGTGGCTCACAAACTTGTGGAAAATGCAGTTGAAAGGATGGATTTTTATTTTACAGTCAAAAATTTTGTGGCAGATAAAATTCGCAACAACGAAACAGAAAAATGTTCTGATTTAGCTTGGTTGACGCTAGAAAGCCCTGAAATAGTTCCAGTGGTAAAACAAGTATTATGCGAATACCAAAAAGGAAACAATTACGCTAGTTTTGGTTTTGATGAAGAAAATTAAACCCTAAAAATTAAAAAATATGACCGAACCC
Source organism: Limisphaerales bacterium (assembly GCA_044238065.1). Lineage (GTDB taxonomy): Bacteria > Patescibacteriota > JACMRA01 > JACMRA01 > JACMRA01 > JBIIDY01. The sequence continues at coordinate 15,875 of JBIIDY010000008.1, forward strand.
GAACTCGCAAAACCAGAACCAATTGAACCAACGCCTCCCAAAGCTGGGGATTTTTATTACCACTACAAACACAATCCAGAACTTGATTTGATGAATTTTTGCTACATGGTCATTGGCACAGCGATTCATACCGAGACTGAAGAGATCTTGATTATCTACAAACCTGTGTATCGAACAGATTTTCTCAAAGAAAAAAGGGCAGATTTTTTTGCAAGACCGCTGGCAATGTTTTTAGAAAAAGTCGTGATTGATGGCGTTTCAACTTCCAGATTTAGCAAAATTACTGATTCAAAAATTATTCAAATTATTAAAAATAAAACCTAATATATGCCTAATAAAATTCAAAAAACTTATCTCATAATTGAAACTATTCTTTATCTTGCTTTATATGGTTGCTCTATATTTTTCATAAGTCACGGTCCACTCTCTGCTTTCTTGTATTTATTGTTTGGGATTGTACCGTTTATTTTATTTATGAATTTACTTTATTTCGTGATTTTTTTTATTATAGGCGAATTTGATAAATTTTGTAAAACCAGATTGTTTATTGTTTTATTTATTTTAACAGTACTTATTCTTAGTCCAGTGTTATTCGGTGTAATACTACTCATACCAATTTTCTCAATCTTCAACATAATTACAAACATAAAAATAATCTTTGCTAAAAATGAAATGGAAAATCCTGAAAAATAAAACAAATTTGACAAATTATTAAAAACTTTTTTTTATAGGCTTAGTTTTCACAACATTTTTTCACAACAAAATTCTACACTCTATTTTTTATGACCGTAATCAACGCCACCCAAAGCCACAAGCAACGCACTTTTGTAATGATCAAACCAGACGGCGTTCAACGCAACTTGATTGGTGAGGTAATTAGCCGATTTGAAAGAGCGGGTTTGAAGCTAGTTGCCCTAAAAATGATCGTGCCAGACACTGATAGACTCACCGCTCACTACGCCAAAAACGACGAATGGTATCAAGCGAAAGGTCAAAAAACCGTTGAAAATATGACCAAAAGAGGTATTCTTCCGTCCAAGCCAGCAATTGAATACGGTAAAGACATCGTCAGGGCTTTGTTAGATTTTATGTCCTCTGGGCCAGCAGTTTTGATGATTTGGGAGGGAAACCAAGCTATGTCCATAGTCAAAAAATTGGTCGGTGGAACCGAGCCTGCTACTTCCGATATTGGAACAATCCGTGGCGATTACACCCTAGATTCATATGACAAAGCCAACGAAGATAACCGAGCGGTACGAAACTTGATCCACTCAACTGACCCTGCAGACGGCGAATCAGAGGCGGAAAGAGAAATCAATATTTGGTTTGCCCCATCAGAAATTATCAATTACCGTCACGTCCAAGAAGCGATTCTTTACGACCCAACTATTAGCGGAATTTTACTCTAAAAAAATCTGGAAAAAACTGAAAAGTACTAAAAATCTTGTTTTGGTTTAGTTTTTAATGCCAATTTATTAAGATTAATTTGTTAAAAAGTCATTCAAGGTAATACTTCTTTTATCAAGAAGGCTTAAAAATTAGTAAATTATTATGGAAAGATATCAAAAAACAGACCCGACTGCTGGAAATGAAATACCTAATGGTGAGGTTTTGACCGCAGCTCAATTGGAACGTAAATCTCAAATGCTTTGGGAAAAATTTATTCTCTTAATCGAAAATTTAATAAATTCTAACCCTAACTTTGACGAAGAGGTAAAACAATTTTTCTTAAAGAATCACCTAAATCCCAATCTGCACTCTCCCGATTGGCACAGATATGATATATCGATACATATTAAAATGGTGCATTATCACATTGAACGTTATTTAAAATATTTTAAAAGTATAAAATTATATTTGGAATCAGAAAAAAACATAGTTTTACAATCTAAAATACAAAAAATATTAGAAAGAAGTGCAGGTAGAACGAATATAGAATCTTTGTTTAAACATTTTGCAGCTTGGGGCCATGATTTGGGTAAGTATGCAGGCAGTTTTCAAAAGGTAGATAAAAATGGAAATAAAGTCTATACATCTTTTCAAATGAATCAAGACGAAAGCGTTGTAGTTAATTACCCGTCTTTGTCATTTTCAGGGCATGAAAAAATTTCTGGAGAAGTAATATTAAATTCACAAGGTTTAGCCTATTATTTATTGTCGGAGAAAATAAAAAGTACAGTACCCCTTAACGGTGAAGAGATAAAAGTTATTGCCGATCTTTCAAGGTTTCATTTTGAATTAGGGATACTTAGAAATATAGGTAAAAAGCATAATGGAGGTATTTTAAAATATGTGGAAAGTGAGAAATTTAAAGAAGATTTGTTGGCAATATTCAAAGATCCAGAAAAAAGAGTTTATGCCTTAGAAATTATCTTATTTTTTATAGCAGATAACGAGGCTAAGCTTACTAAAAAAGATAAAGAAATTATAATGAACCCTTTGTCAAATCTGGGCAGGCCATATACCCAAGAGGATATAGACAGACAAGAAGGAAATGTGAAAAAGTATTTAAACAACGAAATAGAGAGTCAGAGAAAAAAGGGAGTGTCAGAAGACAAAATAACTAGCCATAAACTTGTTAATGCTATTTTGCAATATCCACAAAATTTAATAATTTTTAGAAAAGCCTTGAAAATATGGGACGAGAGTACAGATGAAAATGGAAATCTTGTATTAAATTAATTTGAACCTCAAAAAAAATTCAAAAAAAATACGATGTTGTCGCCCAACCAATCTTCGCAAAATCCACTTTCCACCTTAACCAATCACCTTTAATCAAAAAATAAACTTTCAGTATCAAATAAAATTTGACTAGATTATAGCAATTACTTGTCACCAAATTATGATTTTTTTTCAGTTGGCTGGGATTTAATTAAGTTTTTTTAGCTCTTTATTAATTTCCCTAATTTCCTTTTTGGTCGCTGTGATTTGTTCTTGAATTTTATCTATATTAGTTTGGATTTTCTGGATTTTGGGAGAGTTTTTTTGCCCTGTAAATGGGTTGAAATTTTTGGGAATGGCTTGATAACTTATTTTTTGGTAATCTATGGGTTTCATTTTGAGTTTGCCCCACTTGGGTTCAGTCATTTTTTGCCAATGTTCAAAAGCCCTAAGCCTCCAATTCAAAAGCCACTCTGGCTCATTTTTGGTTGCCGAAATTTGACGGATAATCTCCTCATTCAGCCCTTTTGGCAAGATTTTTTGGGCAATTTTGGGATTTATCATATTTTCAAAAAACTAAAATCATTATTACCAAGCCAATATTTTTCATAATCACCATTAACTTTTCTTATATCCTCTGCAATGAGTTTTAGATCAAAATAAATTGTAAAGTTTTTATAGGTAAATATTTTTGCCTGTCCGTTTTCTAAAAACAATTCTTTAAAACCTTCTACTTTGTTTTCATATTCTGTGTTACTTGTTCCCTTTGGATCAACAAAAATGATTTTATAATTTTCACCTTTTTTTATCCAAAAAATAAAGTCTGGGAAAAATTTACGATAAATGTTTTTCTCTTTATCGTAATATGGAATATGGAAAGTATCTAAATTTTGATCTATTTTGCTAAACATCCATTGACAATCAGGCTTGTTTTCTTTGATATGTTTTTCAAGGTTTTTGA
>JBIIDY010000104.1:0-5630 GCA_044238065.1 Limisphaerales bacterium
TTTTATTTGAGCTATTTTGTTTGAAAAAAGTAATGACTTTTAACCTCAAATCGTTGCTATAGCGAGACATATTTAAACTGTAGAAAATATTTTACTTTTTGTAAAGGTTTAATAGGGATTGGCTATAACTTGCAAAAAGTGTTGATTGATTTTTAATTTTCAGCATGACCGTGAAATTATTTTTTACGAAAAATTTGCAAGGAAAATTAGCTTAAATTCTGAAATTTGAATTGGGAAATTCGTCTATTGTGGTAGATTTAAATTAGTCAAAAATGAAAAATTGATTTTTACTACTCTGGTAAAACTTTATTTTTTATGACTGAACTCAAAAACTTAACCAATCAAGCTTGGAAAATCAAGAAAAAAAGACTCGTACACAAAAAGCCGAAATTCCTAGACCGTTGGCACAATTCGTTTGAAAAGCTAAAATTTGTTTGTCGTTATGAAAAATTTTAAAACCACTTTCCGTCAAATCTTTGGCTTCAATTGTATCATTTTGTTGGAAAATAAACTCTTTGGCTGGCTCGTAGATTTTGACACTTTTTTGATTAACAATGAGCACAAATAAATCTTGATCTTGATTATCCGTAACAAAATTTAAAAAATCAATTTTAGCTGAATTATCTAAACCGTTAAATTTTTTGAAAAACTCTAAATTCAATTCTTGTCTTAATTTTTTGCCGTTTTCTGTTGCCCAAAGTTTATCTTTTTGACTTTTTTTAACAAATTTTTTGATTTCGTTTTGCGATTTTTCCGTGATTTCTAGATTTTTATTTTGTAAGTAATTTTTTAGCTCCAGCCACATTTGCTCATTTTTGGCTTGAAAATCAACCTTCAAGAATTTCCACAAGGTATTATGCCCCAAGTTTTTACCCGTTCCATAACCACTTTTAACTGATTTTAGGGAGAATTCAAATAGAGATTTTGAGTTAAGTAAACAACTTTAATTCATCGTTTTTTAGAGTTGCTTCATATGAACTTTGGACTTTTTCCATAGAATAAAAATTACAATTTTCTCGAATGGTTTTAAAAATTGGTCTGCTAATTTCTTTGTCATATTTATTTTTCTTATTTTCTGGAGCCAAAAAGTTAAACTTAGTTTTGAAAAACGATAATTCTGTAAATTTGATAATTCCATCTCTAAAATCGGTAGAATTTTCTACTTCCCAAGCCCACACTGGATAAGGAAACTCGTCATCATTAAACCAGAGTACATCAATATCTTTAACCGCATCAATAACCCTTGGGTAGGTAAAGCTAGGTAAAGTCTGCATGCTTGCCAAATCTTTGAGTGGTTTGTTATTAAATGTCCAATTTTTGTTAGGAGTGTAGGTTTGAAAACCGTTTAAATTACCAATTTCAAGCAACATTCCCTGTATTTGAGAGTGTAGTCTTTGTTTGATTTCAGGATTAATTTCTGTGTTTTCTTCTTTGATAATTTCTATTTCTTGCAAAAATAAGTCCTTGTCTAAACTTTTAAATTTACCAGCATCTTCTGCCAAACTATACAAATCAATTCCAATTTTAGCAAATTTTCTATTTCTACCCAATTCTGATTTGATGGTAGCTTCAGGAGTCAAACCTGTCAATTGTCTATACTTAGAAATATTTTGAATAATTTGTTTGGAGGTTGCCATCCCACCATTATCAATAATAACCTTTGAAATAGCCTCGTTATAAGAAATATTTTTTAACATTTTGGATTTTTAATTAAGTTTGTTTTAGGTTTAAAAATCGATATTTTGAGTGACTACAAGCTAATCAACAATTTAGTTTAAAATTAGTGATTTTTGAAAAACTGTCAAATGGTATTTTGTCAATATAAAACTCTTTATCTTATCCAATAAATTAGAATTACCATTAAAAACGAAAACTGAATCTGGAAATTTTAAGACATTCTTTTGAGGTGTTTGGGTTATTTTACCTTGATAATCACCAACTTGGTTTTGCCTACAATCATTAAAAATAATTTGGTTTTGAGGGTTTGATTGCTGATTTTTCAAGTGAATTATACAAGTATTTACAGTTGCTTTTTCAAATAAATTACTTGGACAAAGAATAATTTGCTTAATTGTAAAGTTTTTGAGTAAAAACTGCCTTAACTTTTTGAAAGCTCCTAAAGTCAAAAAAGTGTCTGAAATAATAAAAACCAGCTCGCCACCATCTTTCAATAAATGACAGGCAAGGTATAAAAACATAGAATAAGTATCGTTTGCACCGATTTCTTGATAAATTTGTCTAAGTCTTTTTTTATTTTGTTTGATATATTGGCTATTTTTACTCAAATATGGCGGGTTTCCAATGATAAAATTATATTTTTGAACTGGATCTTCAAACAACAAACTTCCTTGACTATCTTCACTTTTGCCAAAATCAGTCTCCAAAAGAGTATCCTTGTGTTGAAAATTAACTTTCAAATTTCTAATTTTAGTTTCTACCTCTGGATTAATGTCCCAAACCTCAATTTTTTCTGGTTGAATTTCAAATTTTTTCAAAAGTCTGGACACAAAAACTCCATCACCACCACTTGGCTCCAAAAAATTAGCTTTCTTATCAATCTTACCCAGTAAATTCAACATAAAATCCACCGTGTGAATTGGCGTATAAAACGATCCCAACTCTTTCTTCCGGGTAAGTTTTTGAATTGACATTGTGTTAAAATATATTGTGGAGTTTTTTAACTCACTTTGACCAAAAAACCGCTTGGAAGTGGTGCTCCACTTTGACATTTTTGTAGGATTTCACTACATTCTACTTGTTTATCAGCAAATATCTGTGCCACAAGGATTTCCAAAATTTTGGGAGTAAATCTAGGCGAGTGCAAAGTCAAGACTAACTTGCCACTTGGTTTTAATAATTTTTGGCAACTTTTGAGCAAACGAACAAGGTTTTCCTCGATTTTGAAAAGCTCACCTTTACGGCCCCTTCCATAACTTGGTGCGTCAATCATAACACCGTCATACTCTGCATTTCGCCTAATTTCCCGCTCTACGAATTTGTCCACATCTTCCAAAATCATTCGCTGACCATCCCGCTTTAGCTTGTTATTATCAAGGTTTTTGTTGTATAAATCCATCGCTGTTTTGGAGGAGTCCACGGCGGTGATGCCAAGACCTGCTTTGACCAAAGAAACACAGTTTGATCCAGAATATGTGAAAAGATTGAGAATTTTGATGGTTGGGCTTTGACCGCTGGAATTAGTGGTTTTTTCGCTGTTAAATTCATTTTCATCCCAGCTTTCCACGCCAAGTTCTGGACTTTCTTCGATTACTTTTGCCACTTTTTTACCAAAAAATTCAACCAAGCTAGGAGCATATTCCCAGTGCTCAAAAAAGACACCAACGTTACCAAAATCATTAGGTTCAACTTGCCAAACCAGTCCATTTGGAGAGTTAATTTGCCAGTTGGGAGGTAATTTGTAAAGGTTGTTTGGGCCGGATGGATTGGGCTGCCAAATACCTTTTTCTTCGGTGGTTCTGATGAATTCCAGATCAAAAGTATTCCAAAGTTCTGGCTTAAACGGTTGCCACATTGCCTGTGGACAAGGACGGATGATTAGGTATTGACCAAATTTCTCGAGTTTGCGACCGTTCCCGCAATCAAGTAAAACATAGAGTTGAGACATATATTTCATTCAAAACACAAATTTATTTTTGGTCAAGTCAAGGGGGTAATTTTTCTAATTTTTGCAAACCACTTTTTGCTTTATTTTTGACCAAACTTTTTGAAAACACATCTTTTTTCCGAGTTTAAAAAACTTCTCGCAGCTTTATTTTACCAAAGAGTGAGTAAAAATCAACTGAAATTCTGGAAATAGGTATTTTGTATAGATTTCTCCAGTAATTCCTAATAATTTTGACAAAAGGAGAAAATTGAAATATAATTTCACATATCGTATCTTTTTTTTACGATATTTTTTAAAATAATTTTATTTTATGCCAGGAAATAATGAAAATCTTACAACAATAGAAAAAATTGTATATATCCCTCTCTTTGGAGTTATAATTCCAGTAATGATAGTATGGGGGGGGGTCGGAAGTTTTTAAAAGTTGTAGCGAGTTTAATCCTAATCGAGATGAAGGTCGGGCTAAAATAGAAGCTATAGATGAAGTTTCAATTGTAAAGCAAATTTTTGAACTAGAGAAATCAGGTAAAATTGGTTTTGTCACCAGAGATCGTCTATTAAAAATTTTGGAAAAAGAAGAAATTCAAACACTTAGAATTAGAATCTTTTCTAAGATGGTTCTTAATGGTAAAATATCGCAAGAGCAAAGAACTTACATTATAGATAAAAATGATAATAATGGATCAAAAGTGGTTTTGCTTAATTTTAAACCAATTTTACCATCGTATCTTTCAAACATAAATTATAATTCTCTTGGAAAGCTGGTTTTAGATAAAACATTTGAAAACGAAACTACAAAAGTGCCGTTTCAAGCACCACAGATACCAAAATCTGCTAAATTTGGAACAAATCAACCTTCAAAATAAGTACTTAACCAGTCAATAAAACGAGATGGTCAGGCCAAGTGACTAGAGATAAAACCCTACAGCTACAAGGGAAAATAGAAAATGGTCTTTTCAAAATAGAAATTGACTATTTTTACCTACTTTAGGGTCTTAAAATAGATATTTTGGTAGATTTCCAAAGTGATAATATCCTTATTTATTGGTTTTTGTAAAAGTTTTAGGGTTTGAAATTTTTGAGTTTCAGTCGTTTTCCAGATTGGTGATTTTGCTGATAATTTCGGGAATAATGTCGCCAGCTTTGCGAATAATTACCAGGTCGCCCACAGCCAGCTCTAAATCCAAAAAGCGTTTATAATTATGTAAAGTTGCACGTGCTACAACCGTTTGCATCAGCTCTACCGGTTCAAGTTCTGCGATTGGCGTAACCTTTCCAGTGCGTCCAACTTGCCAAGAAACCCCCAAAACACGAGTTGCCACCTCTTTGGCTGCGAATTTGATAGCGCACCAGCCACGGGGAGTTTTACCTATATTTCCCAGCTTTTCAACCAAATGGTTATCGTCAATTTTGACCACCATTCCATCAATAAAAAAATCAAAATTATCCTTTTGCAGTTCTATTTCTTGGGCTTTTTGCCAGACTTTATCAATTCCCGACACCCTAAAATTCTGCGAAACTCTAAAACCAAGATCTTGCAGTGTTTGTAATTCTTGAGAATGTGTGTCAAGCATAATTTTTTATTGTGTTTTTTACAAAATATTTTTATCACCAAATTAACTAAAAAATCTTCGCTAATCTTTTTTTTAATTAAAGAAATTTAAAACTGGGAAAAATAAAGAAAATTTGTAAATAAGAGTAAAAACAAGTCTAAATTTTGATAATTTCTTGGCAAGTTTTGGTTTCAAATTTATGCTCAAAAATAAAAATCTAGATATTCACAAGGTTTTTGCTAATATAAAAATGTCAACATAACCCTGAAATAATTTTACTAAATTGTCAATCAATTGTGTGTATAGTTAATTTCATTTGAATCTAATATAGCCAATCCCTATTAAACCTTTACAAAAAGTAAAATATTTTCTACAGTTTAAATATGTCTCGCTATAGCAACGATTTGAGGTTAAAAGTCATTACTTTTTTCAAACAAAATAGCTCAAATAAA
>JBIIDY010000009.1:0-19215 GCA_044238065.1 Limisphaerales bacterium
TGTAGACTTGGAATGAACCAGTTTGTCCTCTGACAATAGTAATTTCTTGACCTGTGAGAACTGGGGGTCTATTGGCTGCTGGAGGAGGCGGAGGTGTCGGATCCACACTAAGCTGTGAACTAACAAGTCCATAACCCAAAAATCCAGCGGCAAGATTATCTGCTAGTTTGAAACCAGTAGTGGAAACTGCGGTTTTGCCTTCAAAGGAGGTATAAATCGGATTCCAAGAGTTGGCACCTGCGGAGTTATCAGGAATCAAATCATTGCCTGGCCTGCCTGTAGTATTTTCTAGTTCAGAGCGAATCAAACGAGTTGGCCAGTGGTTAGTCTGCTGGGTAGTAATATCCAGTTTAGTTGTACTTGGCACACTCAAAATCAAATCACCACCTTTTTGGGCACTGGTAACTGTGGTTGCATTGGCGGCACTCAAAGTTGCACTAATACGATATTCAGTTCGATTACCAACGACTTTGTCTTTAGTTACAGCAACTTTTAGATTTGGATTAGTAATGGCAGGACTGCCGGGTTTAGCACCATTATTGTAATAAGTATAAAAAGTGATACTTTGTTTTTGATTGACTTCAAGCCTTCTTGGATTATTGGCTGCAGTGTCTAGCGGAAACCAGTAAAGCATAGGCAAATCACGGCAAGGCTGATCCGTGAAATCTGGCGAATTGGAATTCAAAACCAATGGAAAGGGGTTGAAAGTTGGCGAAGTTGTCGGGTAAGTTGGACAAGTTGGCTCGTCTGCAGCTCTAGCGTTTTGGATCGGACTTGAGAAAAGGAAAATTGATAAAAATCCAAAAAATAAGCCCAAACCAAGACAACTTGCAATTACAAAGTTGAAATTTTTGGCAGAAATATAATTTTTCATAAAGTGGTTAAAAATTTAGTAGATAATCTTAATTTTGGGAAATTTGGAAATAGTTTAAAAATAGTCTGTGAGATTTGAAAAATGCTCTAAATTATTTTTGATAAAAAATAAATAAAAGTCTATTTTGTTGACTTAATTATTAGTAAATTGTGAATAATAATAGTTGCTGAAGCTAGATTTTATTATAATCTCTATTATAATCTCCAGTAAAGTTTTTTATTATTATCTTTATTCTAGCACAGATTTTTATTTTAGTCAAATCAATTTTCCAAGTCGTTTTCTAGCCCAAAAATAAGACAAAAACCAACAATAAAAACTAGCATTTTTTTTAAAAATTATTTGACAACCTAGTTTGACAACCTAAATATCTGAAATTTATTTTTTAACTATTTCACTCATTTTTTTTATAATTTTTACCATTTTTGATTTGCCAAAAAATAATTCAAAGCTGATTGATGAAACTGATTGATTTTTCAAAATATCACGACAAATTTAAATTAAGAAACTATCAGCAAATTTGGTTTCAAAAAAAACACCCTGTACCAGCCACCTTAATTTCTGTCCACAACATTTCTATTATACTTTACTCGCCTGACTGCATCAACTAATTTCCGCACTAAATAAAAAACTACATTTTTTTGATTCATAGTTTTTGGTAATTTTCAAGCTTTTTTTAGCTAATCCCTTTTAACAGAAATTTCAGGTTAATTGTCTGTTTCAATCAAAGTCGATCAAGCCCGTTTAACTTTTCCATAACGGTCGCCACAACCACCAAAGCCCAAGTTTCGGCACCAAGTTTGCCCATTTTATTAGCGACAGTTTCAAAATTATCTTCATTTTCAATCTTTTTTTCAAGTTGTAGCCAAATATCACCAGCGTCCATTTTGGCAGTCATTTTGATCCAACTCAAACTAATTTCCGAGTCGTTATTTTTCAAAGATGTTTGAATCGGGGTTGCCCCGCGGTATTTTGGGAGACTTGACGGATGCCAATTGAGAATGCCAAAATCAGCCCAAGACAAAACTTTGGAATTCAAAATTTGCCCAAAAGACGCCACAATTGCTATTTGTAAATCATACTTGTCCCGTAAATTATCAATTTCTTGATTGGCTTTCAAAGGCATTTCCAAGTTGACATTTTGAGTTTTTGACCATTGACTGATTGGATTTGCCACGATCTTACCACGGTTGACTCGATCTGGTTGAGTTATAACTAGTTCAAGTTTTGTAGGTAAATTCAAGTAAGCAATCAAAAAAAATGTAGCAACTTGGTGTTTTTTCAGAACTTTTGGAACTAGTGTTTCTGGGTTTGATTTGAGAACGAGTTCTTCTATTTTTATTATAAAACTTATAATTTCTCCACTTACTAAATAATCATCTATTTGCCAATTTTCCCTCCAATTTTCACCCTGACTTTCCAAAGATTTTTGATATGAGTCAGTCAAATCTGCCAACTCTTTCGCCAGCGAACTTTCTTGTAAAACTTCCAAAGCACTTTCCACAAAATTAACCAGTTCCAATAAATCATTTCCCAGCCACCAGTTTGGCAATATCTTTTGAATTTTAGTTTGCGGGTTTTGTTCAATTTCTTGACTTACTTTTGACAAAGTTTCTGCCCTATTTTCTGGATTTAAATTTTCCAAGTTTTTAAGCATCAAATTTCTAAATTGTTTTACCCAAATTTCACCCAGTCTTTGCCCGTCTTTGGCATAAATATCTTGTAAAATAGGTAAGACAAACGGAGAACTGCCAAAAAAAACTAACTTAAAATTTTTGGGAAATGTAGAAATCATTTTAATGGATTTAATTGATTAAAAAAGTTTTTGGAAAACGGTTTATGAAGCTTTGAAAGAGTTACAGAAAGTTGTCAACAGTTGGAAAAATTAAAGTTTTTAAGAATGAAAATGAAGGGTAATGTGAGCCAAAATTAGATACACCCAAGCCAACTTGTAGCAGTTAATTCCCAATTTTCACACCATTGTGGGCTTGTTTGCCCGTCATTGCGAGCGAGGCGAAGCAATCTTCTGTGTTATCGCGAATGAGTGTATGGGTACGGAAACGAAGTGAATGAGCGGTAGCGAATGTGGAAGGAATAACCAGACCAAGTGCAGGAGCAAAGCAACTAGGTGAACACAGCGAACAGAAGTGTAGCGAACAGACCAAAGGAAACAGAGCAGAGCGAAGCAATCTTTTAACAGTTTACAACTGGTTTTGCTAAATTTTACAATAGATCACTTCATTTCATTCGTGATGACCCTGATTTTATTCTTTTGATTTTTCAAGATTTAAGCTGTTGATATTTACAAACTTTTTTCAAAATTACCAAGTGCAAGTTAATGCTGGTTTGGGTGCAATTTAGTTGAAATTACTCGACTTTTGGTAAAATTTAGTATCACAAAACTCCCCCCGTCTCTACGAGACACCATCCCCATCACTGCGTTCAACCCATTTTATTGGGATAAAATAGACAAGTGGGGAATTTTTAGCACCGCGAAATTCAAGATAACCAAATGGCGACGCGGTGGTCGCCACTACACAGTAGAATTTTTGGTTCAGTTTTATAATTTTTATGTTTTGGGGGATGGCTAAATCTGGACGACAACTGGAATAATCATTGGATTTTTTTCAATTTTGTCGTTAATGTAGTCGCTAGCGATGTCGCGAATTTTGCCACGAAGCTCACTAAAATAGCTCTTGGAAGCAGGGTCTATAACCAAATTTTCCAAAGATCTTGAAATTTCAATTTTTAGATTCTCCAAAAGTTCACCGTTATTTTTCATATAAACAAAACCACGACTAATAATTTCGGGGCCACTGACGATTTTGCGGGCTTTATTGACAGTAATTACCAAAACAATACTACCTTGTGTCGCCATTTGACGCCTTTCTTCCAAAACTGATTCAGAGACAGAGCCAACGCTTGTACCATCCACCAAAAGATAGCCTTCATTAACCACTTCTTCAGTTACCACAACTTCTCTTGCTCTAAGCTCGGTAACTCGTCCGTTTTCACAAATCAAATTATGCTCATAAGGAATACCCATTTTGAGGCCTAATTCAGCGGTTTTGCGGATAATGTAGTGGTCGCCGTGGATTGGCTGCAAGTAGTCTGGCTTGGTCAAAGCAAAAAGCAATTTCAAATCTTCAACACAAGCGTGTCCTCCAACATGAAGACTAAATTCACGATTATCATAAACCATCACACCTTTACGGCTAAGTCCAGCTTTGAGGTTTTCTACTGCACCCTCGTTGCCTTCAATCGGACGACTTGAAAAAATCACCGAGTCTCCGCCTTGCAGTTTCAAAGTTGGGTGTTCATCCCGAGCAAGGCGCGCCAAAACAGCCAAATCTTCGCCTTGAGAACCAGTGGAGAGAATACAGACTTTGTTTGCTTCTAATTTGCCAATATCCTTGATGTCCACGATTAGATCTGGTGGAACTTTGATATAACCCAGTTTGAAACAAACATTAAAATTATTAATCATAGAACGCCCTACCAAAGCCAATTTTCGCCCATATTTGACACAAGCGTCCACTGTAAATTGCATTCTGGCAGTGGTGGTAGAAAAACTGGTAACAATGACCCTTTCTTGACAAGCGGCAAAAATGTTAAACATTGTCCTGCAAACATCCATTTCACTCAACGAACTACCCGGTTTCAAAATTCCCAAAGAATCTGTCAAAAGCAAACGCACACCCTCGTCACCAAACTTGGCTAATTTTCCGTAATCGCTAATCTGCCCGTCAAATGGAGTGCTGTCAAATTTCCAGTCGGTACAGTAGACAATTCTACCCATCGGAGTGTCAATACAAAGTCCGATCACATCACAAATTGAGTGATTTAAGCGGAAAAATTGTAAATTAAAACAGCCCAAAGTCAAAACTTCGTTCAAGTTGATAATTTTGGCAGAAAATTTAGCTTCAATTTCGAACTCGCTCATTCTATTTTTGAGAAGAGCCAAAGTCAGTGGCATACTAAAAATCGGAATTGGCCCAAGTTTTGGCAAAACGTACGGAGCGGCCCCAATGTGATCAAGGTGACCGTGAGTGTAAATTAGCCCTCGAATTTTGTGACGATTTTGTTCCAAATAGTTGACTTCTGGGGCAATGTAGTCAATGCCGGGGAACTTTTCATTATCACCAAAACCGATACCAGTATCAATAATAATAATGTCATCACCACATTCAATGGCAGTCATGTTTAGCCCGACTTCGTTGGTTCCGCCAAGTGGGATTAGACGCACAGGCAAACCCTCTGGAAATTCCGCAGGTGAGTTGGTTTTCATCAAAGGACCACTGATCAAAAATGGGTTGAGGTGAGAAACGGCAAGATTGCCTTTATGGACGCCAGTTCCACGGATATTGCGGATACTTTCCAGATTTTTCATAGCGGCAGGAAGCCCTTCTTCACGATCAACGACATGATGGCGACGGGTGAGAAAATGGGGGTTGGAGCTAGCAAGAGAGTTAGTTTTGCGAGGTGGCTTGGGAGCGAAAGCGTTGCGGTTAAAGTTGTTGCGAGTAGCCATAAAAATATGTAAAAAATAAAAAATTTAGTAAAAAAATGAGTTGTTGTATTTTTTGGTGAGAAAAAATGTGTAAAAAATTGTGCAATGTTTGTCAATTCTCAAAAAGAAATTACAGAGGAAATTGTAAATTTGTTTTATTAAAAAATGTGTAAAATGAAAAAAGATTTTAAAGTTTGAAAAGAGGATTGAAAAGTTTTTGTTTGAATTTTTGTTTTAAGGTTTGATTTTGAATTATTTTTGTTTTTTCGTAGAGGAACTTTTACAGTTCCATTTTTACAGTTCTATTTTATTAAAAATTTTTTGGAACGGCAAGTATTCCGCTACAGCCCAACACTTTCGTTCTTCTTCAAGCCCATTTTGAACACCAATTTAGCGAGAAAGTAGAGAGCCAAACACCAAGCCAAACCACCGAGAAAAATATACAAAATCTCAAGCTGTGAGTATTTGCCAAGATAAATCTGCATTGGGTGATAAAAAGTAAAGGCAAAAGGGAGAAAAAAGCTAAATTTGAAGAAAGATAAAGTATTAAGTGGGAAAAATTTACCTGAAAAAACTAGTTTCAGACTGTCAAAAAAACTAGCAGAGCCAAAAAAAGCCGTTAGCCAAAAAGCACTAAAACCAATCAACATTCCAATAAAGCTGTTGATAAAGTAAGCGATAATTGCCAGAATTATGAAAAATAGAAAATTCAAAAAAGTTGGTAAAATTATAAATTGATGAAAAATTAAAGCAAACAGAAAATACAACACCAACTTGGAAACATTCTCAAAAAACTGATAACCAAAAACATTAATCAGATAATAACTAAAAATATTGGTTGGTCGTAATAATTTGGTAGTTATTTTGCCGTCTTGGATATTTTCCCCAATGTCAAACTGAATGGCAGTGCTAAAAATAAAAGATTCGCCAATTATTAAATAAGTAAAAAGTTGACTAAAATCAGCTTCAAAAGTAGTTTTCCCCTGTAGATTTATATACCAAACTAAAATAGTCGCCAAGACTGTAACAACAGATCCAGCCAGCCACATAAAAGAATTCCAACGGTAAGCAGTGCTAGATTTAATACTGTAAATTAAAATAAACCACCATTTGTAATTTTTGTCCAGTAATTTTTCCATCAGAGTGGGCTTATAAGTTGAAGTTGTTGTTTGAGCCATAAAGTTATTTCAATAAAAATTCTTTCGGGTAAAAAGTGTCAAAAGAGGCAATTTTGTAGTTAAAAGTTTTGGCTTGAACCAAACAAGCGATGTCAAAAAAAGATTGATTTTTGTTTTTGGAGTTTTTGTAATAAGCTATAATTTCAGCCTCCAAAATAGTGTCAAACTGGAATTCATTTTCAAAAATTTTTTCAAAAAGTTCCAGAGCTTGGATGGCTAACTTTTGCTCTAATTTTCTTGATAAAACTGTCATTAATTCATATTTAGTCAGGTTAGAATGAATAAAAGTAAAATCTTGGTATTTTTCAACTAGGCTTTTAGATTTTTGATGATTTATATCTTCACTAATTAAAAAAGCTATCAGAAAATCAGTATCACAAAGAATCGTTTTAGTCATAAATATCGTTATGTGTTTGAGAAAAATTAACTTTTTGCTGGCTCCCAATTGAAATTGGCTTAAAATTCTTGATTTTTTCTCTAAATCTTTGTTGCTGATTAAAAACTCTAATTTCATTTTCCAAAAATTCTACAACCAAGCCATCACCATTTTTAGCTTCAATTTTTTTTAAAAAACCTTTTGGTAAAGTAAAAATTAACTGACCTTTGCTAGATATTTTTACTTTTTTGCTTACTAATAATTTTGTAGTCATATTTTAATAATAGTAAAGTAAAGTATTTTTGTCAAGTAAAGTAGATTTTGAATTTAACAATTTTGGAAAGGCAAGTATTCCGCTACAAACCCACACTTTCATTTCGCTTCAGTCCCATTTTAAAAACCAATTTAGCTAGAAAATAGAGAATAATTGACCAAGCTAGCCCGCCGAGAAAGACATAAAATATTTCTAAATTTGTGTATTTCCCAAGATAGATTTGCATTGGGTGGTAAAAGGTGAAAGCTGTGGGAAGAAGTTGAAGAAAATTAAAAGAGTTTGGCAAAAAGTTTAGTGGTATCAAATTTCCAGCAAGTAAAGGAAAAATAACGTAATAAAATTGAATAGTTCCGTAAGAATTAGTAGTCCAAAAAGTCAAACTACCTACGATTATATTTAGCAAAAACCTTAGGCAAAAACTACTAAAAACCAACAGAGTTAACCAAAAAAACTCTATTCTTAAACTCAAAATATGAGCATAAATTAGAAAAACTGGAATTAGTATTGTGATGGTGGCAAAAGCCTGAATAACTGTGTTAGCCAGCGATCTAGTCAAAAATTGTAAAAACAAATTGGAAGGATACATCAAATTATTAACCAGCTTGCCTGAATAAATTTTGTCACTCACATTCCAAGCTGCATTACTAGAAGACAAAGCAAAAAAAGCGTTGCCAATAATCACATATTGTAAAATCTCGTTACTGTCTGTTCTGTTGGAAAATGACCAAATTATTATCCCAATCAGCAAGGTTGTCATCTCGCTCAAAACCCAAAAAAAAGTAGGAACTAGATAATAAGTGAAGGATTTGAAAGTGTAGATAAACTTAAACCACCATTTATAGTGTTTGCCAAGTAGTTTTTCCATCAAGGTGGGCTGGTAGGTTGTTGGTGAGTTTATGGGCATATTTTAGTGATGTTTTTAGTTAATTTTTCGTAGAGGAACTTTTACAATTCCGTTTTATCAATTCCATTTTCTTCATTTTTAAATTTTAATTCTCAATTTAGCTTATAAATCCAGCCTTTGGGGTGTTTTAATTTGAAGAATTTTTTCAGTTTTCAATTCTATTTCACTGACCAGCCATTTCACGGCGATTTTCCCTGTCCAAATCACGCTCTTTTAGGGTTTTTCGTTTGTCGTAATTTTTCTTGCCTTTGACCACCGCAATTTGAGCTTTGAGCCAGCGACCACTGGTGTGAAAGTTGAGAACGACACAAGTCAGGCCTTTTTGAGATAGTTCTTCCTTGATTTTAGATAGTTCTTTGGCGGTAACTAAAAGTGGGACATTTTCAGCATAACTTTCCACTCCCAAGCCCAAAATTTGTAATTGATCTTTTTGAAAAACCACGAACTTCCCACTCAAAACAATTTTTCTTGCCCTAATTAGCTTGACCATTTTACTTGACAAACCCAAACCAGCCCTAAATTCTTCTAGGATTTGGTAGTCAAAATGAGCTTTTTTATTGGTAATCAAAACTGGCATATTGTAAAAAATTATTAGACCACTTCTGTCAAAGAAATTTCAAGT
The DNA here is from genome assembly GCA_044238065.1 of Limisphaerales bacterium. Taxonomy (GTDB): domain Bacteria; phylum Patescibacteriota; class JACMRA01; order JACMRA01; family JACMRA01; genus JBIIDY01. The sequence goes on from JBIIDY010000009.1 coordinate 8,736, forward strand.
TAAAAAATCTGCAAAAAAAATCTGCAAAATCAAGAATTTTCAAGTGATTTCAGTTTCAAAAATAAATTTTTCAGTCAATTATTTTCTGGTGGAAATGTTAAAAACAGTATGAATAAATTTTGTTAAATTGTCAACCGCTATTTTTCCATGTCAATTTTCCCGAATTTTCTCTTTCTCAACTTTTTTTGACATTACCCAAAATATGTGCTAGAATATTCAAAGTTAATTTTTTTTACCAATTAACTACCTTTTATTTTACAAAATATTTTTATGTCAGAAACGCTAAAACCACATCAAGTTGCCAATAAAGTTAGAGAAACCATTTCAAAAACTGACAGGGGGGGGCTAATTAAAGAATTGGGTGAAGTTAAAGGGGGAAATAGTCCTGCCAAAAATCTTGAGAAAGCACTATTAGATTCGTCAAATAATCCAGAATTACATTCAGCACTGCAAGCGGAAATAGATAAGCGAAAAGAGGAAAGAAATGAGAGAAGGGAGCGAAAGCTGGGTGTTTGGCAAAAATATTTAGAGGAAAATTCAACAGAAGAAAAAGAAAACCCTTTGGAAGGTGACACAGTATTAGGTATACCATTGGAAGAAATTAAAAAACTTTCCGTAAAAGAAATTCGCAATTTAATAGTACCATTTAATTTTAAATGGCTTGAATATACTGAAAAGATACATGTTAATTCACTGGAATTACGAACAGAAGATTTATTAGATTTAGAGAATATTAATTTAGTTGTGTTATCCATAGATAAATCTAACTACCCACATGATGAAATAATTATTTATGCAAAAGACTTAAAATCAGGCAATCAGTATGCTATTTTTGCAATAACAAAATATGGAGGTGCATCTGGAATGTTTAAACATGCAGATGTATGTAATATAAAAGATCGTACTAAGTATCGTTACATAGATGCGGAAGAGGCACGGTATGATTTTTATGACAAAACAATGGCCACCAAACTTATTGAAGATAATAAAGCATTATTCCAATTGTACAAAAATGCTAGTCAATCAAAATAATAGCTAAAAAGCTAAATACTGTAAAAAAACAAAGTACCGTCATCATGGCGGTTTTTCATCGTTCTTTTGGTGGAGATGGAGGGAGTTGCACCCTCGTCCAGTTGGCTTGAAATAATTTGCTTTTTCAGACTAGAAACATAGCCAAATTGTCAGTAATAAAAAACCAAGTCAAAGTGGCAAACTTGATAATTTATCAAAATCAAAAGTCCGATCAAATGGCGATTTTAAGCCACAAGATTAAGTATTTGTAAAGTGTGAAATAGAACCAAAGCTAACCAAATACAATTAGAGTTGATTCCAGTACCCCATCAAATTCCCGAAGGAGGTTTGAGACTCATAATATGAGCGAACGAATTAAACGTATTGGGGTACGCCTTTCATAGAAGAAGTTAGAGAATTTTCAAGTGCGTCGCCGCAAGCTTGAGCAATTTTTCCTCCTAATTTACGAAAGGCTGAGAGAGAGTCTGCATTTATAAAAATGAGTCATTATTAAAGTTTGACCAAACTTATCTAGCACAAATTATCCCAAAGACCAACTGTCAAAACTCGGAACATCCCCGTAATTTTAGCTTGTAATACTTTTGAAAAATTGTCAAATCCCAAAAACCCAAAATATACCCAAAGCCAGACTAACTTACATAGATTTTAGTGCTACAGGGTGTCATCACGAATGAAATGAAGTGATCTATGGTAAAATCTAGTAAAGTTAAAGATTGCTTCGCTTTGCTCGTAATGACGTGAAAATTACGAATTACCCAGTGCAAGTTGGTCTCGATTTTGGTATATCAAACACCCAAATAAAAACCCAAATCCTAATCTGGCAGCAACAAAAAATTCAGTTTTATTCAGTTTTAAGGCGTTTTGGAAACAATTAAAAGAGTAATTTAATTTCCTTCAATTTCAAGATCAATTCTAAACTGGAAAATGAGTTTGACTTTTTTGAAATTATTTTTATAAATAAATCACGATCAATTCTCATATTTTTTTACAACTTATTTTTACCTTACTTTTTAACTTTTTATGAAAATTCTTGTTACTGGTGGAGCTGGCTATATCGGCTCTCAAACCAATCTTTTTTTGTTGGAAAATGGCTTTGAAACTGTGGTTTTTGACAACCTTGTTTATGGACACTTGACCAACATTCCCCAAAATGCCAAATGCCAATTTGTGCAGGGAGATTTGCTGAATTTGACCCAGCTTGAAGAGGTTTTTGCCAAAAATAAAATTGATGCCGTGATTCATTTTGCCGCCTTTGCGTATGTCGGTGAAAGTGTGGAAAACCCCGCCAAGTATTATCAAAACAATGTTTTGGGTAGTTTTAACCTTTTGGAAACGATGCGAAAATTTGGTTGTCAAAAGCTGGTTTTTTCTAGTACTTGTGCGACTTATGGCACGCCAGAAATCCTGCCCATTACCGAGAATGAAAAACAAAAACCCATTAACCCCTACGGCTGGAGCAAGCTAATGATTGAGCAAATGATCAAAGATTATCACCACGCTTACGGCTTGAATGCGGTAGTTTTTCGGTATTTTAACGCAGCTGGGGCGGACAGACATTTGCGAACTGGTGAAGAGCATAACCCAGAAACTCACTTAATTCCCTTGATTTTGGAGGTAGCCAGTGGCAAGCGAGACCAAATTATGATTTTTGGGGGGGATTACGAAACACCAGATGGCACTTGTATTCGTGATTATATTCATACAGAAGATTTGGCGTCAGCACATTTTTTGGGAGTTAAAAAGCTGGAAACGGAGAAGGTTTGTGAATTTGTGAACTTGGCCAGTGGCAACGGCTACTCGGTGCGTGAAATCATCCAAACTGTGGAAAAAGTGACCGGCATTACTATCAAAACCAAAATTGCCCCTCGTCGTGAAGGCGATCCTGCGATGCTTATTGCTGATAATTCCAAAGCGAGAGATTTTTTGGGCTGGAATCCGATCAACTCAAACCTTGAAAATATCATTCAAACCGCTTGGAATTGGGAGCAGAAAAAACAGTCTTAGTGCGGACAAAAACTATGTCACGAAACTTCTCAATATTAAAGTTTTAATTTATTCTTTAATTTCTATTTTAACTGTCATTAATTTTTTTAAAATTTTAAAAATTCTATCTTCTACATTGCCAATCCCATCTGCCTTGTAAGTTACAAAAGTGTAATAATAAATTGAATCAGTAAATGTATGTATATTTGACGGATCTGGTACATGAAAAGAGCTATGCTTTAACCTAAATACAACATAATCTTTTTTGTGGTTAACACTACCAACTCCCCCATTGATCTTTCTTTTTTCTCCTCCACGAACTAGACAATAAAGCTCCTGATTAGATAATTCTAATGAATTTGACGCAGTTTCTACCTGGTTTTTTCTGGGGTTTGGTACATGCTCTAAAGATATATTTGTAACATTAGCTGGATCGTTGAAATAGTTTTCACAAATTTTAAGATCCTTAATCATTTCCAGAAAATTAACTTTCATTTCATCTTTTAGAAAATCAACAAGACTTTCAGAATCATTATTTCTTATAAGCTGTTTTAAATCAAAATCTGATGAAGTATCTTTACAAATTTTTCTTAATACGCCAAAAAGACCATTTTCCAACTCCTCCATTTCAATGTTAAAATGATATATTACATACCCATGTCTACCCTTGTTTTGATCCAAATAAATACTAAAGAATGCATTCACAATTTTATTAATGGTATAACTTAGTTGGCTTTCTACTAAATTAATTTTATATGTGGGATATTCTTCTTGTCTGTCTCCATTTTCTTCATTTTTAAGGATAGTTTCTTGAATATTTGTAGCGGTTGGGGCTTGTATTTTTAGGATTTTTAATTTATCTCTTGCTAATTTGGCTAATTGACTATCAATTTCTGCTTGACTCATTGCTATTTTTTCTCGCCTTAAATCTTGAATTTTTTCTCTAAGAATTTCTAGAGCTTTTGTGCTGATAGCTTTTTTATCTATTGAAGCATTTACACCATCTAAAAATAGTGCTCTGGTTGCAGAATCGTCTATTAAAATTGAATTTCCATCAAAACAAATGTTTAGAGCTTGTTCTGCTAATTTTTCTCTAGCTTGTTGTCTAATTTGTCTTCTTCCTTCTAAATTAAACTGGTTTTGTTGTTGGGGGGGGTAAAGTTTTCCATGTTAATAATAAATAAAAAATTATTACTATTAATGGTAGCAGATAAATTTATGGTTGTCAAATTTGCAAAAAAATATTTAAATAACCTTATGATATATGATAGAAAATTACTCCTAATTACTCCTGTTTGAAGTTTTGTGACAAAAGCTTATTTTTTCGCTTTGGTGTTTATTTTTTCAGTTTTAGAATTGTCTTTGGTTTGTAAAATTTTGTCTACAAGTCCATATTCCAACGCTTCTTTAGCTTCAAACCAGGTATCTCTGTCCATATCTTTAATAACTTGAGAAACACTTTGACCTGTTTTTTGACTATAAAATTCATGTAGTAAGTTTTTTGTTTTCAAGCTTTCATTAAAAGCAATTTCTATATCACTAATCATTCCTTGCGCTCCAGAACTTGGCTGGTGAATCATTACTTTAGCGTGAGGCAGAATAAATCTTTTGCCTTTTGTACCAGCTATCAAAACTGCTGAGCCAGCACTCGCTGCCATTCCAATACAAACAGTAGAAACATCACAACTAATCAAATTCATCGTATCAATAATTGACCACATTGAAGTTATGGAGCCGCCAGGACTATTAATATACATCGTAATGTCTTTGCTGCCGTCTTCACTTTGGAGGTACAAAAGCTGGGAAACGATCAAACTTGCCATATCGTCGTTAAAATCGGTGGTCAACATTATAATTCTTTCATCCAAAAGTCTGGAATAAATATCCATCGCTCTTTCTCCCTCGCCGGGAACTCTCTTGATAACCATTGGAACTAAAGGCATAGTAATTGTATTTTAGTTTTAAAAAAATTCACCTGAAAAACTCAAGCTATTTTGTAAGATAAATATCTAAATAATCCAAAAAAAATCTAGGTTAATTCTAAAACCTAAAGCTTGATATGTAAATGTTATATTTTTAATTTTTGCTAAATTTTTTGTTTAATAATGGCTCCGAAAGTAGGATTCGAACCTACGACCAATTGATTAACAGTCAACTGCTCTACCGCTGAGCTATTTCGGAATAAATAATATCTAAAAACTAACATTTAGATGTAAACACTTTGTAAACATTTCGTCAAGTAATTTTTTTTGAAAATCTTTTTTGTTTGATAAAATAGCCTAGAACAGCAATTCTTAACCTTGCAAATAATTCTGTTTTTGAGTCTGTTTTGTAGCAAATGTGTGCGGGCAGCTCAGCAAAATAAAACTGAAATATTTTTGTGACTTAAAATTTTGTCAAAGTTTCACTATTCCCTAACTTTTCGTAGTTAAAAAAAGCATTTTCATGATTTGCTCTTGAAAAAAACTGAAAAATTATATAAAACAGCTAAAAAGTGATTTCCTATATTTCTGGAAAAATTTGGGAAAACTAGCTTTTTGACAATAATTTTACAAAATTTTCGGGCTACTGAATTATCAAAAGCCACACAACAAAAAAATTTGTCTAAAAAAATTTGTCTACAGTCTCACAAAATGTTTTCAAAATCAAATCCTTAATCTGTAATTTCCAGACAAACGGGACAGTGATCACTTCCCATAATTTCACCTAGTATTTCCACTTTTTGGACTACATTTGGGATTTTTGAAGAATTTTCTGATTTTGGCGTTTCAGTTTTTTCCAAATTTGCCTTTTCTGGATCATTTCTGTCTTCTGAATTTGGGGGAACTTCTGGATTTTCTAAAGCTTTTTTACTGGAATTATCAACTAAAGTGGCGTCAACTAAACCATTTGAAACCAAAAAATAATCAATCCGCCAACCAACATTTCTTTCTCTGGCACGGGTAATTTGATCCCAGTAAGTAAATTCTTGTTTTTGAGGGTAATAAAAACGATAAACATCAACCAAACTAAGATTTTGACAAACTTTATTCAAAATGTCTCGTTCCACTGGAAGACAGCCCGTAGTTTTGCGATTTTCTTTGGGCCTCGCTAGGTCTATATCAGCAAAAGTCGTGTTAAAATCACCTGTCAAAATTATATTCAAATTTCCAAATTCCGTTTGCTTCCTGTTTACAAAATTTATCACCTCTTGGTAAAAATCTATTTTATAATCAACTCTGCCAACTCTGCCACCTTGCGGATAATAACAATTTAAAAGGAGAAAATTTGCAAGAGTTTCTTTTTCTGGGGTTTGGGTATTTTTTGAATTTTGTGATGGTAAATTATAATTTTTAAGCGAAAAAACTAGTCCAGTGGTGCGCCCTTCGGTGTCAAAAATTTCATTTCCAAGTCCAGTAATTTCCTCTAAAACTTGGTACTTTTTATTTTCATCAGAAATATCTTTTTCAGCTTTTTCAAAAATATCGTCAAAATCTTGACCAGATAAATTTGGTTTTTCAAAGACAGATTTCTTGTAAAGAATGGCGGTGCCGGAGTAGCCCTTTTTGGTTGCTGAGTGCGAGAAAATATGCCAATCTTTTAATTCATTTTCATGTTCCAAAATCAACTTTTTCATTAATAAATCGTCGGTTTTGATTTCTTGAAGACAAAAAATGTCCGGAGAAAGTTGTTGTAATTTTGACCAAAAATCTTTGTTAATTCCAGCACGCAGGCCGTTGACATTCCAAGTGATAATTTTCATCGTGAGTTTTTTGAGTTTTAAAAATTTATTTAGGCAAAAATTAAATTAGTCCAAAATTGGATTGTAAAAAAAAGTTAAGTAGAATTTAGTAAAATGTCAAATTAAATGACAGCTAAAAGTCGCTGGAATTGAGATAAATTGAAAACTAATAAAACTTAAAACTACTTGAGAGTTGAGAACAGAGTAGATATTTACAATTTTCACTCGTAACTTTTCAAACGAAGTTAAATTTCATTGTTTTTATTTTTGACAATAGGTTTTGGCATTTTTTTGGAAAGATTTTTTTTGGAATACTTTTGGAATTTTCCTTAACTCTAAATCTCAGTATTTTTTGGGTTAAATTTACCTATTTTTATTTTCAAAAAATAACAGCAAAACGACGAAATAGCACAATAATTTTTTGCGTTAAAACTAGCTTTCCTTAACTTGAGCAATAAGTTCTTTTTGCTTTGTGGAAAGTTTTTTGGGCATTTTAACTTTGATATTCAGGTAATGATCCCCTTTAATTCCAGGGCTTCCAAGTTTGGGCATACCTTGATCTTTGACTCGGAGTTTGCCGTCCGGAGCGGTCAATTCTGGAATGGTGATTTCCACGTCACCCCAGACAGTTGGCACATCAATTTTGGTTCCAAGCAACAAATCCAAATAGTCAATTTCCACCGTTGAACTAATGTCCAAACCTTCTCGCTTAAAAATTTTGTGATTGGCAATTTGAACCGCCAAATATAAATCGCCAGCCTCCGAGCCTTTGTAGCCCGCCTCACCTTTGCCCGTGACTCTAATCCTGTCGCCAGTAGAAACTCCAGCAGGAATGTTAATTTTTAGTTCTTCCGTTTGGCGTTTGTAGCCTTTGCCAGCACAAGATCCGCACTTTTTTTCATAAATTTTACCAATTCCCTCACAAGTCGGACAACTTACTTCTTGCTGAATAACACCAAAAATAGTTGAAACTCTCTGATAGACCCGTCCATTTCCGTGGCAAGTTGGGCAAGTTTTGGCTCCAGTTCCCTTCTCAAAGCCATGTCCGTCACAAACATCACATTTTACATTATGCTTGTGGTCAAAAGTCCGTGTAACTCCACTGGCTGCCTCTTCTAGAGTAATGTTAATCACAGATTCCAAGTCCACTCCGCGTCGTTTGTTTGTATTTTTGACATTACCAAAAGGTGAGTTGCCAGCACCAAAAAAAGCCTCAAAAACATCACCAATTCCGTCAAAACCAAAATCACCCATATTCACAGAACCACTAAAACCACCGGGGAAACCTTGCCCCATTCCACCCATTCCATTCTGGCTACTATCACCAAACTGATCATAATTAGAACGTTTTTTGGGGTCTCCCAGGACTTCATAAGCGTTATTAATTTCCTTGAATTTTTCTTCCAATTTTTTGTCTCCGCTGGTTTTGTCTGGGTGATACTGATGAGCCAGTTTGCGGTATGCTTTCTTGATTTCATCTTGCGAAGCGTTTTTGTCCACGCCTAAAACTTGATATAAATTTGCCATAAAAAATTAAATATATTTAGAAAAATTGAATTTGAAATAAACTTAAAAACCAAAATTGAATTTGAAAACTTGCTGAAAAATATCCAAGTATTTATATCTAGAAAATCAGAAAATCTTTGGAAATTTCAAGCTAAAAAGCCATAAATTAATAATAGCAACATTACAAGACAATTGCTACTTTTTGTCAAAAAAAATGTAAATATGGCAAAAAATTTATCAAGTTTTTATTGAAATTTAGTCTAGATAAATCACAAATTGAAAAGTGGAAGCAAAAAATATCTATCAATCCCAAGTGTTTCAGAATTTTCTAAAATTATCCAAGTTTTATAACCCAAACCCACATTGACTTGCTACTAGTTAACTCGTGATTTCACCATCATTGCGAGTTTGTTTGTCAATGCGTTTTCTCCTGTCATTGCGAACTTTTTTTCCCTGTCATTGCGAGGAACGAAGCAATCTTTTAACCCCATGCTTATCTTTACTGATTTTACTGCAAGATCATTTAATTTCATTCGTTATGACCCCAGCTTCATTCGTGTCTGTTTTTATTACGCCACTTGGTAGTGAATAATTTTTATAGCCAATTCCTACTAAGTCTTTACATTTTTTTAGTCGGCTTGAAAATATAAACTTTCCATTATTATTTGTAATTTACAGATAAATTTGGTAATTTAACATTTTGCTGATTTTTACTTTTTCGTAAAGGTGCTATAGGAATCGGCTATATAATTTACTAAAAATACTTTTTTCAATTATGGCAAATTATAATAAGTTTAAATTGGAGTGGGTATACAAACCACTCAAGATGCAATCAGGAGAGCGATGGAGAAGAATCCGATGATTGGGAATGATAGTAAGGAGGAATTTATTTTTGACCCAGTAAAATCAATTGTAATAAAAAATCCGAAATTTAAAGAAAACAGGGAAAAGCAAATTGTTATTGAACCAGTTATACAGGCAAATCCTAGTATTGTAAAAAAAATAAAAAGGGAAAAGGAATATTTGATTAGAAAAGATGTGGCTGAATAGATAATTTTTTGATTTGACCTAAAATCATACTAAGTCATATAATCTCATACTTAAAGATATAGCAAAGTATCTTAGTATTTTTCCCTTGACAAAATATCATCAAATATCATATATTCTCATATTATGAACGAAGAGCAAAACTTTTTATCTCATAGGCTTAGTCAAAGGCTTAATTTCAGCTTTGTAAACAACGACAAAGTCCAAAAAATTTTATCGGAAATTGACACTCTCAATGGTCAATGGAAATACAGCGTTAGTCTTTCACCACAGATTTTGAATAAATTAGAACACAGTGCTATTGTTTCCAGTACAGGAGCTTCTACTCGTATTGAAGGTTCTAAACTAAGCGACAAACGAGTTGATGTTTGGTTACAAAACTGAGGTTTTTGAAAATTATACATACAAAATCGCCACTCTTGAAAAGGCTATTTTAGATTATTTGTACCTTAATCCAAAAATTGAAGCACAAGAAGACTTTGAAGGTTTGCGGTGGAATATATCTGAATTAAAAGAAAAACTGAATGTAGAGAAATTGTGTGAGTATCTGGTAGTCTTTGCCAATAAAAAACTAAATTTTACAAATTATGATCGTAAGTATTTCAACAATTTTAAATGTTACTCCTGAAGTATTTTGGAAAGAGATTCAAAAGCCACAATCTCTACAGTTTATTTCAGCACCGATTTTGTATTTCATACCTAAAAAAGATACCATTTTAAAAGATGGTTGGGAAACAAACACGGAATACAATCTCAGTTTATTTTTACTCGGGTTTATTCCACTTGGCCCACACAAGATTGTTGTAAATAAAATTAGTCGTAGCACAAACGAAATAATTACTAGTGAATCTGGACTGCTTGCAAAAACTTGGAATCACAAAATAAAATTTGAAACTATAAACTCCAAGCAAATCAAATATAATGACAACGTTGAAATAAAAGCTGGGTTTTTAACTATTTTTATTTGGCTATTTGCTCAATTTTTTTATAGGCACAGACAAAGAAGATGGAAAAAGTTGCTATCGGTTAAGCTATAAATTTTTACCCTAAAAACAAATGCCCTATTTATATAGCCAATCCCTATTAAACCTTTACACTCATACAGTTAATTTGGATATATAAATTCTCTATAAAATCAACAGAATAATCGTAAAAACTTCTCAACCTTTGCTTCAATTCGTGCCATTTATG